>JAHHJO010000450.1:0-2594 GCA_018680275.1 Bacteroidia bacterium | reverse complement strand
CTTTTGGAGGTGTCCAACTTGTAGTTTTTGGAGACCTCTTTCAATTGCCACCGGTAGTCTCCAGTACATTCGAAAGGCAACTGATCAAGGAAAAATATGGCAACCCTTATTTCTTTTCTGCCCAGGTCTTTAAAGAGATTGATCTCAGGATGATTGAATTAAGGACAGTATACCGTCAGACTGAAAGAAGGTTTATTAATTTGTTGGATAGTATTCGTCTTCAACAACTCGATTATGATATCCTAGAAGAAATAAACAGTCGCTATTCAGAGAAAATCCCTGAAGATATTGCTATCACTCTATGTTCTACAAATGCTACTGTTAATGCAATCAATAATGAAAAACTTAAAGCCCTTGTTTCTCCTCTCTTTGAGTATACTGCCAAATTAAGCGGTGAATTCAATCAACGGTTAAGTCCTGCAGATGCTCATTTGTGGCTCAAAGAAGGTGCCCAGGTGATGTTTGTAAAAAATGATCCTGAAGGACAATTTGTTAATGGAACCCTGGGACAGATTACTTCTTTGGCCCAGGATGAAATCATTGTTTCTATATTGAAAGAAGGTGAGGTAAAATATATCAATGTTGACAGAGTAGACTGGGAAATGTTACGCTACGAAATAGATCCTGAGAATAAAGACAAGTTTAAAACCAGGGTTACAGGTACATTTACACAATATCCCCTCAAACTGGCCTGGGCCATTACCATTCACAAATCCCAGGGAAAGACCTTTGACAATATTATTATTGATTTAGGTAAAGGCGCATTTGATTACGGTCAAACTTATGTGGCTATGAGTCGATGCAGAACAATGGAAGGAATAACATTGAAAAAGAAAATAACACCCAGGGATATTATGGTCGATCAGGCCGTCATTGAATATTATGATTATAAAATCAGAAATTGGTGAAAAAAAATTCAAATAGTATATTAGACTAAATATCTGAATCATGGCAAAAACTAGAAGAAAAAGAAGGGAGCTGATCAAAAACAAAAAACAAGAAAAGAAATTCTTTGTAATAGCCACGCTTATTACTGTCTTGTTACTGGTATTGCTCTATTTCATTTTTATTATGTAACCTTTTATACCACCAGAAGTGAATGAAACTTAATCTTGACCTGGCTTCCGCAAGCAAAAAAGAATGGATTGAAGCCGTGATGGCTGATTTCGACAGTTTTCTGCAAGATCATGCAGATTGTGAAAGGAAGGCTTCTGCAATGGCCATGAGTTTCGTTGCCAAATATCCTGATCGTAAGGAAATCATACCCGAATTAATAGAGACGGGCATAGAGGAACTTGAGCATTTTCAGCAAGTCTATAAATTGATGGAAGAACGCAAAATTCCGCTCCTCCACTCTATTAAAGAAGATCTTTATGTAAAGAGATTATTGAAAAAGTGTCATTCAGGCCGCGAAGAAAGATTCCTGGATCGCTTGCTCATAGCTTCTGTTGTTGAAACAAGGGGCGCGGAACGTTTCAGAATGGTCGCCGATGCCCTCGAAGAATCCGACATGAAAAAATTCTACAAAACCTTATGGACATCAGAAGCCAAACATGGTCATATTTTCGTCAAAATGGCGCTGAACTATTTTGATAAAGACCAGGTCTATGCACGGTTGCAATGGTGGACCGAGCAGGAAGCTGAAGTTTTGGATGGGTTGGAGATTCGGGCAGCCTTACATTGATGCCTTTCTATCTGAATTGTTTCGGTTTTAATTGCTTGCCTGCATTTTCCACAATGTCTGAAATCCGATTTTGTCTTGTCACTTTTCTTTTCGCAGAAACGACCCAGTACAATAAACTCTTTTTTATGGACTTGCTCAAGCTATCAAAGTAATCTTTTGAGCCTTTGTGATTCGAAAATGCTTCTTTTAAATCATCTGGAATAACAAGTGCATCCACTGCATCCAGGATTGTCCAGGAACCGTTTTCTTTTGCTATATCGATGCTGTTGTAACCGGCTTCTTCCATCAGTCCCTGCTCAATCAAAGTTTTCACTTTATCCTTATTGATTTTTGACCAGGTACTTTTTGCCTTGCGTTTGCTGAAATATTGTTTGAATTTCTCATCATCTATTGACCTTTTGACGCTATCAATCCAGCCAAAACAAAGTGCCTGATCCACAGACTCACTCCAACTCAGATTATGCTTAGGAGATTTTTTCTTGTAAAAGATGAGCCAAACAGCTTCTTTTTCATTGTGGTTTCTCTTGAGCCAACTTCTCCAGTCTTTGAGACCATCAGGACAAAATTCTTCGACTTTTTTCATAGGTCAGGTTGAATATTCTATTCATTATTCTTTTTCCAAAACCTGTCAATAACGAGTTTGACGATTGTGAAACAAACGAAAAAAATAAACAGCTCAATAATATGATAAGTATTTATGGCATCTCCAAGCTTATACTCAATTCCAAAATAGTTAGAAACAATCTTTGAGAAAATATAAGCAATGACTGCTGTTAAGAATCCAGATATAAAGTTTTTGGTTTTCTCCTTTTCAGTTAACTTATTTGCTTCCATCCTTTATTTTTGAAGTTATTAAGACAGGGCGCACGCTTGCATGTAACGGTCAGGCGTATCCGACGTCCCAATTCAT
>JAHHJO010000241.1:0-2354 GCA_018680275.1 Bacteroidia bacterium | reverse complement strand
TACCATAACCGCTCCAGGATTCCAGGATGCACCATTTACAGGTAGATAGATTTGCTCAGAACCGTTTTGAGTAGCACCATCAATAATGCCCATAAACTGCATGGCAGGGTTACTTGGGTAATTATAGGAATATGGTGGTGTACCTTTATCGTGATCGCCCCATAACAATGCCGCATTGGCCGGATCAGCCCAGGGACCACCACCCATAGCAGTTCCTGTCTTGGATAATAGGAAATTTGTTTGTTCATCCGGATCGCCACCAGCATCATAATTAAACATATTCAGGAATGCAGAACCTGCATGGCAGGCCATCCATATTTCTCCTGAGCAATTCAAATTCCAGTCATAGAGGTTGGAATGTGTATCCCATTCGGGATCTGCATGAGGCATCGCGAATAAATCATCGCAACAATCAAGAAATTGAGGGTCTTCATAATTGTACTGGGTCGGAGGGATCAATGCATTATCAAGATATCCCTGTGCTATTCCACCATTTTTTGCATCCAGTGTCCAGACAGGCATGTCTTTGATCGTTGTATATACCGGAACAGTAATCGGAGAAGTTGTAATTGTACCAACAACGCCATTAGGTTCCCAATAATTCTGAATCCTGTCAAGAACAGCAGCTGACATATATTCTGCAGGTATAATGAAAGGACCACCTTTGTAATCGTAGCCATTATAGGTGAAATCTGTACCGTCTTTGGCCTTTGTTGTATTGATGACCCATTTAATATCAGCTCCGTAATTGTCGAGCAGATCATAAACCATCCCGTATGGAACAATCGCATTTTCTATGGTTTGTGGAAGTATGCCCATATCGACGATATAGGACCCCGCATCAAGGGTTTCAGTGGTCTGGGCACTGGAATCATTAATATTCAATAAACACATAAGACAGAATAAGCTTCTGACTATGAATTTTTGAAATGATGCTTGTGTGTAAGTATTGGTGTAAATAAACATCCTCTTCAATTATAGTACTATAAATCAATACATTATACATAACATATTTTGTCATGCATCATGCATCTAAAATTGGATCCAAGAGTGTCTATCATGGCCGGAAATCAGCCAAAGGCAAGTCTTTTACAGGCATTTTAAATCAGCCTGAAAGGAACAACAAAACTTCAGAGTATAAATATTCTTAGAGATATGGAGAAGAAAGTAAATTGTAATTCGTAAATCAAGTTATTAATTGCCCTAAAATTAATAACAAGTTTGATAGCTTTTCCAAACACCCAAATACTAGTATACTACTGAAAAGTTTATGTAAACCCCTCATTCTTAAGTTGGTAGAATTAGCATCGGTGATTGGAATATTAGCTAATAAAGCAAATATATTAAATATAAATCAAAAGTATAAACAATTTTAAATTATATGTTTATACATTATAGATATTTATATATAACTCTATTGCCTCTATTAACTCGTTTTACAGGGTGTTTTTGGATACTATTTTATTACAATCAGTTTTTGTATATATCGATTATCATTTTTAAGCACATGAATTGAATATACGCCCGCTTCCAGCTGATCCACTTTAATATCAAATTTTAAACTATTTGAGACCAATCTCCATGCGACTTTTTCTTTTTCCAGGACCAGACGTCCGGAAGCATCATAGATCTTGTAATCAATCTGACCATCAGTAGACGGGTTATATAGGCTCGCAGTTAATTGACTGACCACGGGATTAGGATAAAGACTAAGTGCTTTATCTGCATTTTGTTGCTCTTTTACCTGAACAGATACAATTTTTGAATATTCATAATCTCCATTATAGTCTACCTGCTTAATTCGGTAATAATATATACCTGCTGTCTCAAGAGCGTAGTCGTCAAAATGGTGCGTTTGAGATATAAATGTGTTTTCTCCGCCTTCCACCCTGGCCATACTTATAAAATCTACAGTATTTTCAACAGATCTCTCGATTTCGTAATGACTCAGGTTCCATTCTGATTGAGTCGTCCATTCCACATAATTCCAGGAACCCCTGTTTTCGGCCCATACATCACTCCATACCACTGGTAATGCACCTGCGACGATTCCTGCATCTACATTTTCAAGATGCTCGCCTGGCAAAATATTATACCATTTCGTTGTATTCATTCCATTGCTACCATCAGCATCACTATCCAATGTATCATCAATTCCCCGGTTAGCCGACGTCATTTTAAAACCTGGAGGAATATCAAATTGTAAATAATAGGTGTTCTTACCCAGGTAATCGATCATATACCTGCCGTCTTTATCAGTTGTGGCGTATGACACCTTGTCTCCTTCGATATCAATCGCAAGCACCTTGGCTCCTTCCACACCTTCTTCCCCGGCGTCCCGCATACCATTGTGA
>JAHHJO010000488.1:0-3260 GCA_018680275.1 Bacteroidia bacterium | reverse complement strand
TGGGTATAGGGTACAGGGAACTTCCTTCAGAAAAAGAAAATACAAATACGAATCTCAACAGCGGACTTTCCATTATATCCAAAGGCACGGAATACAGGAATGAAACATTTTATAATCTTGTCCTTGGTACTGATTATTATATCAATCCCATGAATGTGATCACCCTTTCAGGAAGTGCGACATACGAAGTTGAAGATCAACCATCTGAGACGAATTTCCTGGAGTCTATGCCAATTAGCTCATTTGTCAGTTCGTGGAAACGGGAAGAGACTACCGAAGCTACCAATCCAAAGATTCAATACGAATTGCAGTATAAACGTGATTTCAGGGACAATAAGGATCACCAGTTGCTTTTTAGTGCGATCGGAAGATATTTTGGGAAAGACCAGTCATCAGTCTTTTCTGAAAGTCTTATTACAGGAGATGCGGAACTTTCAAATCAAAAAACCAAGACGAGTTTTGAAGAAGGAAAATATACTTTTAACCTGGATTATACCAGGCCATTCAAATCAGACTGGACAATAGAAACAGGTACGCAATATGTAGCCAACAATGTCAGTAATGATTTTGAAGTGAGTAACGAAGAGAATGGTGATTATGTCATTGATGAGGGGCTCACCAATGTTTTTGATTACGAACAAAATGTACTGGGCATATATGGTACATCTGCTTATGAAAAATCCAATTGGGGTATTAAGCTGGGTATGAGGATTGAGAATACTCAACTCAATACATTACTTCAGAATACCGGGCAAAAAAACGACAGGAATTTCACAGATTTATTTCCAAGTTTCCATAGTTCATATAAACTGACAGAACGCACTTCGTTTCAGCTTGGATATTCAAGAAGAATCTACAGGCCCAGGTTATGGGATCTTAACCCTTTTTTCAATATCAGGAACAATTATTCTGTGCGTGCAGGAAATCCAGACCTTCAACCGGAATACACAGATAGTTATGAAGTGGGGAGTATTTTTGTTCTTCCTGCCATTTCTTTCAATGTTAATGCATTTTACAGAATAACCAAAGATGTTATTGAGCGGGTCTCAGTTATAGAGGATAACATCAATGTATATACGCCTTTGAACCTTGGTGAAAGTCATAATGCCGGATTGGAAATCAACTTCAAGTATGCACCTTTCAGTAAGGTCAGTTTCAATGGGGACGCCTTTTGGAATTACTTCAGCAGGGATGGACAGTTCAATGATCAGAGCTTTGATTTTTCATCAGATCAGTGGTCAGGAAAGATGACAACCAAGGTTAAAGTTAATCGTGAACTCGAATTTGAAATGACCGGTCAGTATCAATCAGATGTTGAAACAGTACAGGGAACAAATTCAGGAAACCTGTTCGCAGATATAGGGATCAGGTATAAAATCATGAATGGTAAAGGTGTGTTTAATTTTAGTGTCAGGGATTTGTTCAGATCCAGGTTCAGAGAGAATGAATCAGAATTCAATGAATTTTATGCATACAGCTATAGTACACGTGGAAGATTTATAACGTTTGGTTTTAGTTATGGATTTGGAAAAGGTGAAGCTATGCAATATTCCGGAAACAGACGCAGATAAATTAGGCCTACTGACTAACTAAGAGGGTAGACCAGTTCCATAGCCACTATCAAATTGACTAGCCATTAAAAGGCTGATAGCGTCCAGCCTTTCTCATAAATTTTCTTGTTGTCATTCTCCTTCATAAATGACCCCGGATGTAGGATTCTCATTTAATTCAATTCTGGATAGTAATGGCATTTTCTCTTTGATTTTATTCCAGAACCAGATAGCAAATATTTCACAAGTAGGATTTTCGAGTCCTTCAATCTCATTTAGTAGTTGATGGTCTACACTGTCGACTATAGGTTTGACAATTTTTTTTAAATCTGCAAAATCTACGACCCATCCTAATTCATCAACCAATGGCCCGTCCAGGTACACTGTCAGTCTGTAGGTATGGCCATGTGTATTCTTGCATTTGTGTCCATCGGGCACATGAGGTAAAAAATGTGCCGAGTCAAAGGTGAAAGTTTTGAAAATCTTCATCAATATTCTATTAGCGATTAATATCTGGATGGATCAAAGTTAGAAAAGATCCGTCAGTCAGGGCGCTAATATATTACTTTCAAGTGTTTTATTTTCCTGTCTTATTCTTGAGTGATAAAATGAACTTTAGCCCGGATATGAATACAATATAGTTGTGGATTAATACCGGGGCATTTGTGTAAATTAAATTTTTTAACATCCCATATTTCCAAAGAAGAATACCAGTTTCTGTGGTACAGCTTCACCATTGGAATTGGATGCAGGAATCCATTGGCCTGGTATTTTATTGACTAAATTGATCATGGCGTCATCAATAGTGGGATATCCCGTTGAAGAATCAAGACTTATGTTTTCTATTTTACCTTCAGTTGAAATCAGAAAGTCTATCCTTCCTGGTTGTATGCTGCCTTGCTTCACTATGGAAATATCATCCTGACTGTTTTTCTTCAGGTAATCTATAAGCGCATTATGACCATCTTTATACCTGGCTTCATTTTCAGGAATGATAGTCATCCAGTAAACAATAGAATCTTTTTCAAGCGTTAAGGGGTCCCTTCTTTTTTCACAATTTGCAGTTATATAGAAGTTGGTTGAATAATCTATTGACTGCAGGAGTTCAAACTGATCAGGGCTAAAACGATTACCAATACCTTTACTCTTGATTTTGTTCTCACCCTCCAGGACCACTACTTCAGTGGAATGCCAGGTCTCAATTCCCTTTGTGGCTCTTTCAGGAAAAAGCTCATCAAACCACCTGGCATTGATTACTTTGTCTTTTGTCAGAGTGGTCGCATACCTTGAATCTACACCATAGAAAAAATCAATATTACTCTGTGTGTCAGATGTACTTTTAATATTTATGAAAGCGAAAGCTGATAAACTAATCACGCTTAGAATAGCCAGAAGGATTAAGTGATTTTTTTTCATTAGAGTATAATTTAAAATTAAGAATGCCTAAAAATAAATCTGACTATTTCAGGAAAAAAGTATCATTTGTAAATTACTGTAAATGCAGTGTAAATATTCCTGGAACAGCTTTCCTGATGATTTATGGCAGTAATATTTGTATTATGATTCAAGCGCATTCAGGAATACGCCCATTTGTTTCATATCTTCAAAAAGCCTGGTTTCATCGACTATTTGTCCCATCAGGTGCAATCCTGGTTCTGATATTGAACGATCAAAATACTGATTTAGGCAGGCACTAAGAGCTTGAGCAGT
>JAHHJO010000237.1:0-10141 GCA_018680275.1 Bacteroidia bacterium | reverse complement strand
GACCAGGAAGGTGCATTAAGTATTTATGATGTAACCGGAAAGGTGATATGGTCCACTAACAAAGCTTTTAAACGAGGAAGAAATACGATTAATATTTCAGCTAGTGATCTGAATACTACAGGTATTCTTTATTACAGACTTGATGCAGGCAGATATACTGCAACAAGGAAAATGATCATTTTGGAATAAATCTTATTACGAACTCATGAAGGGAGGTCATGCATTTCGATGCATGGCCTTTTTTGTGTTAATTATTGTTTAATACCCGAAATATCGCTTGCAGAGTTCGTATTTTTATGGGACTTTAAGATTTATGAGACACATTATTATACTACTTCTATTTGTTTTATCAGGGTCAATCCAGGCCCAGGAATATTATACAAGAACAGGCCACGTACACGTTAAATCTGCCAATAAATTCAAGAATATTGAGGCTGATAATTATCAGATCATCAGTGTTTTTAATACGAATACCGGGGAAATTTCATTCGAAGGTTTGTTAAGATCTTTTGAATTCAAATTTGGAGCATTGGACAGGGCCGTAAACAGCCGTAATCTTGATGTAAGCGCGCATCCGAAAATCAAATTCAAGGGAAAGGTCAAAAACTTCCGAAGAATTGACTTTAATAAACCTGGTGAGTATAATGTCAAGGTTCATGGTAACCTCTTTATATGGGACGAGAAAAGAGTAACAACAGCAGATGGTCGTATTTATGTTGGCAGTGATGGACAAATGAGCGCTAGCAGTAACTTTATCATGACAATTGAAGAACAAAGTGTTGAGAAGCTGAATGACCTTATGCGAAAGAAACTCCCGGATGTGCTTAATATCAATACAAACACCCTGGGCGTAAGCAGGGACATTATTATTGATCTTGATTTGACATATCAGCTTAAAACCTGGTAGAAAACAAAAAATAGCTATGAAGAAGTTTATTAAGATTATCCTCTTTTTAATAGTGGTGTTACTTGTTGCCTATTTCGTCGTGTTAAATCTTCCGAAATCAAGTGTAAAAAACAAGGATGCTGATTTTAAACTTTCAGCAACTGAATTATACAATGCTTTTGAAGCCAATGAAAAGAAATCCAATAAGCTTTATATTGGAAAGACTGTGGAGGTGAAAGGAAAATTCCTGACCCAAAATAAAGATAACCAGGGTGCTACAGTAGTAATCATGGATGGGGGAGGAAGCCTGGGAGGTGTATTGTGTACTCTTGAGCAAGGTCAGGAATCCAAGCTTTCTGAGATCAAACAAGGTGACGAAATCACAATTAAAGGCATGTGCACCGGCTTGCTTATGGATGTTGTTCTCAACAAATGTGTTATCCAGTAACAGAATAAAAAATGACCTTCGCCGAAGGACTTATTACGATCTATGATAAATTAGATGATAATTGGAGATTACCCAAGGATGTATCACTCATTTTTCCTTTCTCAGATCCTGATGTCAAAACATATTTAAACGCATTTTATTCGAGATATTTCAATGATAACAAAAAGCGGTTTTTTCTTTTTGGAATCAATCCAGGTCGCTTTGGAGCAGGTCTGACAGGTGTTCCTTTTACAGATCCTGTCATCTTACAGGAAAGGTGCGATATCTCCAATAATGCTGTTAAAAAGAATGAATTGTCTTCGGCATTTATATACGAGATGATTGACTATTTAGGTGGTTTGGAGTTCTTCTATTCAAGATTTTATATTAGTTCGGTCTGCCCGTTGGGGTTTATAAAATCAGGAAAGAACTATAATTATTATGATGACCAGGAACTCTTAAATGCTACGATTCCATACATCATCAAATGGATAGATGATCAGTTGAATCTTCCTCATTTTTCAAATAAAGCATTCAGTCTTGGACAAGGCAAGAATTATAAGTTCCTGAACAAACTAAATAATGATCACGGATGGTTTGATGAAATTATTCCTTTACCTCATCCCAGGTGGGTGATGCAATACAGAAGAAAATTTAAGAATATATACCTTGATGAATATCAGCAAAAGTTAGTTGTTGGTTAGAATTCTTCTCCTCCACCTTCGAATCCTCCATTGCCTCTGTTCATTCCGGAACGTCGCCTGTTTTTCTTTTGATTGATACGATAAGATGCAGTCAGCGTGAGACTCCTTGCACGCCATTGAAATTCACTCTGAGAAAAATATTCATCAAGCAAGGTGAAGCCGTTTCTTTTTCGACTGTTGAATAAGTCCCTTGCGCTAAGTGTTAGTGTCAATTTTTTATTTATAAAATCTTTCGACCATCCAAGATCTACAGAGGCTATTCCTCTCCTTCTTCCCTGCGAAGTCTCTCTTGCTCCACGATAATTCGTTCTGAGCTGGAGATCAGAATCCCAAAATGTAAACCTTGCGGTAATTCTTCCATTCCAGGTGATATTATCTGTTTCGTTTAGAGCGTAATCAAATTGTTCATTAAAAGATTCTTCATCTCCGCTGAAAGATCTGACAGCCTTATAGTAATCATAGACTTCAGAAAAAACATCTTCACTATTAATACTCAGTTTGTTCTTGAAAATATTCCAGTTTCCATCCAGACGCAACCATTTGATCCCGCTGAATGAAACAGTTATGTCGAGCCCATAATCATCTACAGTTCCAATATTAAGCGGAACACGCAATGTTGTACCATTTGTATTATCCACGATGAGAGTTCTCTGGATAGATGCATCGGTAGTCCTGTAAAACATGGATGCAGAAAGGGACACATCATCCCAATATTGGATTTGTCCTAATTCATAGGAATCTGTAAACTGTGGGTTGATATATGGATTACCACTAAAGAAATTACGATTGTCAGAAAATGTGAAAAACGGATTTAAATCCCAGAATCGTGGTCTTCTGACGCGACGACTATAACTTAATTGCAGGGCAGATTTATCAGTAAAATTATAATTTACGTGACCACTGGGAAATAGATTGAAGTAATCTATTTTGTTATCAGCACCTTCTTCAGATTGAAGTAACCTCGTACTAATTATAGAGTGCTCTCCTCTTAATCCTGCCTGGAAACCAAATTTATTTAGAGTATTTCCGTAAATCAGGTACCCTGACTGAACATCTTCGTCATAGATAAAATTGTTACTTAATCCAACGACTGGTATCCAGATATCATCAATCTGATCTTCTACCAGGTAATCATTTTTTATATCCTTAAAGGAAGTCAACAAGCCTGCTTCCCATTTATGGTCTTTTCCTAATGGATGCACATAATCGACCCTGAACAACCAGGATTTGTCACTTTCAGCATTGTTTGATCTTTGAAGCTCAAGAGTATTAAATAGTTCTTCTGTATTTTCAAAAATGGATCCTTCCGTCTCTGATTTTTCTCTGAACTGCACGGATGCATCCAGTCTGTGTTGCCTGGAACTGAATTCTTTTCTGTATCTGAGGCTGTATTCCAGGTTGTTTTCATCTTCTATTTCGTCATCTGTACGACGGGTGATATTATAAAGGTTTCCAGATGGAATAGTCTCTTCAAAATTATCAAAAGACATAGACTTGAGTTCCTCAGAATCCATCGTCCATAATTCCTGGATTCCAAATGATTGTGATGGTCCAAGATAATCCTTGTAATCAAGTACAGCATAATTGTTATCATCTGATTTTCGATAAACCAGGGAAGCTGTTAGTTGTTCTTTTTCGGAAAAGAAATAATCAGCACCAAATCTTATACTATTAGAAAGACTTTGTCTTTCATGTTCGCGGTCCTGAAATGAGATTTGGCGCATTTCTGACTGGGTAATATCATCATATATCAGCTGGTCCTGGATAGTTTTGCCATATCCCGGGCCAGTTCTGTGATTAATTCCATAGTTTGCAAACCAGTTCAATTTATTTTTCCTGTAGTTGAGGTTGGCAGACAGACCGGCTCTTTCGGGGTACCCAAGATTTGCATCAACAGCCCCATTAAAACCGCCAGCCTGATTTTTTTTCAATACAATATTGATGATTCCGGCCATCCCTTCAGCTTCATATCTGGCAGAAGGATTGGTAATGACTTCTACTTTTTCAATGAGGTTAGCAGGTATACTTCTTAAACCATTACTGTTTCCGACACCCGCAAGACTTGACGGGCGACCATCTATCATCAGTCTGACTCCTTCACTACCCCTGAGGCTTACATTTCCATCAATATCTACTGTAACCGAGGGTACATTATCAAGGATTTCTTCAGCAGTCCCTCCTCTATTAGCAAGATCCTTTCCGACTGTAAATACCTTTTTGTCGAGTGTAAAAGTAGTTTCTGACCTTTCAGCAACTATTTCAATGTCATCAAGAACAGTACTTTCAGGATGCATTATAAGATTACCCAGGTCTACCAACTGACCTCCTTCCGGGATTGGTAATGGGTCAATAACCAGGCTTTCATAAGAAATAAACTCAATCGTGACAATCAAATCTTTCTTTGGAACCCTTAATTCAAATTCTCCATTCTGATCAGTCATGGCGCCACCTACAACGGATGAATCAGATTTATCAAGGATTGCAACAGTTGCAAATTCCATGGGTTGCCCTGAGGCCTGATCTGTTACTATTCCTTTAACTATCAATTGGTTAGGTGAAAACTGATGGTTAGCTTTTTGAGAAAAGATTAAGACCGGACATAACAAAGACAAAAACAAGATGATCGTTGATTTGAGATTCATCGTTTATATTTGATTGTAAAAAGCCCAAAAATGGTGAAAATTCAATGTAAAAAGGGATGTAAAATCCTCATTCACATTCAATTAACAGAGTTTTGACATGAATGTTGACAATCCATACATTTTTATTTATTCTACAAGTGATAATCTTGTCTTGAATCTTGTCAGATCAAGGTTCAAAGAAGAAGGGTATGATTTCAGGATATTGAACGAGCAAATTTCAAATATATATCCAATCCCTTCTTTTGAAGCAAGGGTCTTTGTTCATGATGATGACTTTGCAGAAGCCAAACTCCTGTTGCAGAATATTACTGATTCTTTAAAAACCAGGAAGATTGATCCTGATTTCAGAGACGTTGATCACGATGACATTGAATATGAGCGACAGGTTTCATTACGGGAAGAAGAAATCTCAAAAGCCAGTTGGAAAGAGATTATTTTAATATTAATTATCTTACTTCTTGTAATCATGTTTGTTCTTTTTGCGTTATAAAAGCTGTATTTAATTAGTTCTTATGGTTTACAATCTCATTCTTTGTTTTTCATTCCTGGTATTTTCATGCTTTAATGTACAAGTAATAGAACCTCATGAGGTAAAATCTAATTTGCCTGAAGTTGAAGATGTATCAGTTACAGAAAATAATGGTCTGGAGGAAATCGATTATTTCGATAAAAATGAAATTGATAAAATATTATACAGGATTAATTCCCTAAGGAAAAAGGGGTGTCGCTGTGATGGAAAGTTTTATAAACCTGTCAGGCAACTAAAATGGAACAGGATGTTATATGTCAGTGCTTACAAACATGCAAAATCGATGCATGACAATGATTATTTCTCACATTATTCTCCTGAAGGGAAAGATATCGGTGAACGTCTTGATTTGCTTGGCTATAAATGGCAATATGCTGGTGAAAATCTTGCAGAAGGACAAAAATCATTTGATGAAGCCATGCATGACTGGATTGCAAGCCCGACACATTGCATTATGCTAATGAATCCAAATATGGAAGAGGTTGCAGTAGCAAAATATGGTTCATACTGGGTTCAACATTTCGGGAAACAAATGCCTAAGAACGCCAGACGTATAAATGAGCGATATACAGATGGTAGCAAATGATCCCAATCTTAAAGTATTTCAACTATATATAACAGTTTTGTTCCTTGTTCTTGGTTCGATATCATCTCTTTTCGGTCAGGACCAGGAGAAAGATACACTGGGCGAACAACTCATAGTCAAGAATTCGGATAATTTCATTGTTGAGCATATTGATGATATTGACCGTCAATATTTCAGAGGGAATGTACGACTCGTTCAGGATAGTACTTTTATGTTCTGTGATTCGGCGGTAATTATTGATAACCATCTTACTGCATCAGGTGATATCGTGATAATCCAGAAAGATTCAACCAATGTTTTTTCAGATTCACTCATTTACGATGGTGATAAAAGAATCGCCCGGTTATTTTATGATGTTGTGCTTGAAAATGCGGATAAACAACTTTTTACGGATTCACTTCTTTACGACCTGGACCTGAAGGTTGCGAGTTTTCAGGATACAGCCATCCTTAAAAAGGAAACGATGACCTTAAGCAGCCTGAGAGGCTTCTATAATATGGATACCAAATTAGCCAGGTTTTATGACGAGGTCGTGATCATTGACAAGAATTTCAAACTCAATACGGATTCCCTTTTATATAATATAGAAGAAGACAGAGCCTATTTTATTGGTCCGACATTTATAATTCAGAATGGAAGGAAAATATATTGTGAAGACGGATATTATGATATTGAAAGTGAAAGTGCGCATTTTTCCGGCAATGCAATCATCAGGAGCGAAGACGGAATAGCAGAGGGAGGCTTAATATATTACTCAGGGAAAGATAGTTTATTGACATTGACAACCGATGCTGTACTAAGGGACTCATCAAGTATTGCACAGGGAGATCAAATAATCATTGATGACAGATCAGGAGGAATTACAATTAATGGAAACGGGTATTATGCAGATGAGAACCAGATATTAACGGGTCCTGAAATTATATTTAATAAGGAAACCAGGGATATAAATCTTAAAGGCAGAAGTAAAATAACAAATGAGGACGGGTATCTTGAAGGAGACACTATATTATATTACAGCAAGGATGATTTAGGAACAGCATTTGGAAATGTAATATATACAGACACCATCGAGAACCGGGTTCTGAAATCAGGTAAAATATTATTCCGGGATAGTACTTCTTTTTACAAAGCCGTTTCGACAGATCTGCGTCCTGTCATAAGTCAACAGATTGATGATGATACGCTGTATTTAAGTGCAGATATTCTAAAGAGTGGATCAATAGGAGATACTATACGATACATGCAGGGAATGGGAAGCGTAATGATCTATAAATCTGACTTCCAGGCGAAATGTGATTCTATCTACTATTCAGATATCGATTCAATTTTTGTTTTATATCATAACCCCGTATGCTGGTCGGATACCACCCAGTTTAAAGGAGACACTATTCGGCTAAAGATTTCAGATAAATCGATAACTTCCATCAATGCATTGAACAATGCATTTATCTGCAGCAAGGTGAGTGACAAATACTATGATCAGATAAAAGCAAAAAATATATACTCGAAGCTTGACAGCAATAAATTAAAACGCATGGATGCTATTGGTAATGCTGAATCTATTTATATGATCAAAGATGACGAAGATGCTTTTGTAGGCCCTGATAAAACGGTATGCAGTAAAATGATATTTTATTTCTCAGGAGATTCCCTGGACAGGGTAGGTTTTTTGGGACAACCGGAATCCAAGTTGATTCCAATGAAGAAAGCAGGAAATAATGACCTTTTTCTTTCAGGATTTATTTGGGATAATTCTTCAAGACCTGAAGACCCCATTTCAATAAGACAAATAACGGCTGAAAGGAGTGTCCTGGAGAATGAAATTACTAAAGACAAAGACCCGTTTGATGAACCTGTATCAGAGATTCTTGATAAAGCACTTAATGACAAAATACCTGATGGTCAAAAAAGTAAAAAGGTATTGGATAAGGCAAAATCGGGTTCTATTGAAAAGAAAAAAAAAGACAAGTAAATTAATTTTTGATTTCAGGTATTCTATATCTGACTCATATATTTGTTGTAAATGAATTGATCAACTGGTAAGCTAGGATTTCTTATGCTAAAGATGCTATCTGGATATTTTATTATAATCTCTATCCTTTGTACAATACCGGTCTTCGGAGCCGGTCAGGATGCAATGCAACGATTTGAAAAAGCTAATCAAAGTTACAAGGACAATGATTACCTGTCTGCTATTGATATTTATGATGAATTATTAAAAGAAGGCTGGCGTACTGCGGAGTTAGAATACAACCTTGGGAATGCATATTTCCAAACCAATGAGATTGGATTGGCTGTTTTACATTTTGAAAGAGCCAAACAATTAAAACCCGGAGACAAGCTGATTGCTGCCAACCTTGATCTAGCCCGGAATAAAGTTGAAAGTGATATCATTGAAGTGCCGGATTTTGTTTTACTCCGAATCTGGAATTCAGTCAGTACCATATTGTCTCCATGGGGTTGGATGATACTTCAGGTATTACTTTGTATAGCTTCTCTAATCAGTATTTACATGTGGCGTTTTGGTCATGGAAGAAGAGACAGGATTATAGGATTCGGGACAGGCTCCTTGTTTTTATTATTATTTCTCCTGGCACTCACGGCAGGGCACTGGCGTGCCAATAACATGGATTCTGCAAATGACGGTATCGTATTGCAGCAGAGCTTTCTTTATAGTGGTCCAGATGAAAGATCCGATCAATTAAAATCATTACCCATAGGAGAAAAAGTTGAGGTCGTTGACAAGGTAGGGGAGTGGTATAAAGTTGAACTACTCAACAAAGAGAAAGGATGGGTTTCATCCTTTAGCCTTGAATTCATTTAAATAAAAAAGGCGTTTTCGATGATCAAAAACGCCTTTTTGTTATTTCTGTATTTAGTACTTCTATTCTTCCTCTTCAAGAACGCCTCCGTGAATTCGGTCCTGAAGGCTTTTCAATTCATCCCATTTGCCATCAGCAGCAAGTGCAGCCTGCATAGGGAATGTTGTAGGATTAATGATGGAATATCTTTTTCCGGCTGCATCAAGAATAGACTTCAACCTTTCCTGGCTTGCAGAAGCCAAATCTGAAAAAGTGACTATCCCGTCTGCAATAAACAGCTCGGATGTTTTTGGTCCGATACCTTCGATTTTCTTAAGATCATCAGCTTTACCACTTGCCTTTGGAGTGGAAACCTCAGCTTTTGCCTCAGTAGCATCTTCTTTTGATTCTTCAACCTGCGGTGCTTCAGTAGCATCTTCTTTTGATTCCTCAACCTGCGGTGCTTCAGTAGCTTCCGCTTTTGGGCTGTCAGCATCAGTTTGGCCCGTTTCAGGTGCTACTGCCTGAGGTGTTTCGACTGTTGCAGTTTCTACCTGAGGTGTTTCCACAACTACAGTGGCAGCTTTATCAACTTTAGCGGATGCTACAGTTTCTGCTACTTCCTCAAGAATTGGCAAAATATTGACATAAGTTCTTCCAAGTCTCTTTTTCTTGAAATCTACAAACCCGTTAACACGTGCATGCAATGTAAAGTCTTTGCCCATGTAAACGTTGTCACCAGGGTGAAATTTAGTGCCTCTTTGTCTGATAAGTATATTACCAGCTTTGGCATATTGACCTCCAAATAATTTTACACCTAGACGCTTACTGTTACTGTCACGTCCATTATCCGTACTACCAACTCCTTTTTTATGTGCCATTTCTTAAAAGATTTCTGAGTGAGAATTATGCTTTGATTGATTCGACCTTAATCTTTGAAAACGATTGTCTATGACCATTTTTCACACGGTATCCTTTTCTTCTTTTCTTTTTGAAAACAATCACTTTATCACCTTTCAAATGTTCAAGTACTGTGGCTTGAACCTGCGCGCCTTCTACAGTGGGCGTCCCAACAGAGACCTTGTCTCCATCAGAAGTCATTAATACCTGATCAAAGTTTACTGAATCTCCTTCCTTTGCATCAAGTCTGTGTACAAAGATTTCCTGGTTTGATTCAACTTTGAATTGTTGTCCGGCTATTTCTACAATCGCAAACATCTGTTAATTAATTAGGTTTAAAAATTCGGACTGCAAAGATATAATTATTATAGAGTAAATCAAACACTATTTTTTGAATAATTATTCTTTGATCAAATCTCTTAAAACGACTGTTTTCCTTAGCTTTTTTCCGTCTCTAAGTATAGTGAAACGTACCTTTTTTCCTTCCTTCTTCTGAAGTTTGGTAGAAATTGTGGATAAACTGAAGAATGAAGCCGGGAATATACCCACCTTTTTAATCAAGTCACCTTTCTGAAATCCTGCTTCATCAGCAGGTGAATTCTCAATAATATCTTTTATATAATATTGATTGAGGGAAGGCCCAAAGGCGTAAAGCACCAAACC
>JAHHJO010000162.1:0-3872 GCA_018680275.1 Bacteroidia bacterium | reverse complement strand
GGTTTGTACTCCCATCGAAGAACAAGGTTAGATCGAAATTGGAGGAAATTGAATTCAGGGTTTCGGAATTCGTAGTCTATGTCTCCATTCAGATCCTCATCAATAAAAAAAGTATTTATACCTTGATCAAAAGAAATCTGATCTTGTTCATATATCTGAAATCGATCTGTGTAAACCGGAGCCAGGGGATCCGTAATATATTTATAGTCTTCATAATTTCCTTTTGATACGTAAGGTTGTCCCCAGTATTGCAAGGTCAGGTTGGGTGTAAAACTGTAATTCACCCTAACTGAGGCAGAAAAAGTTTTCTGACTTACGGTTCCGGTGATATACCTGTCTTCCCCATTGAATTGAGAAAATGCGACATTCTGAATCACCCTGTGACGCATGTTAAAAGTGGGATTAAATACAATACTCAAACGGTCGCTTGTCTGGGCACTGAACCAGGCACCAGCTCCAAAACCGTACACTGCTCCTTTGTCTTTACCGGTAGATTCACCTCCATTGATATTGAATCCGTACCTGAATTTTTTCCTTTGATCAGAATCGATATCTATCCATGTATAGTAACCGGGTGACCGCCTGAGCATAGGGCCTCCAAACAATGCTTTTTGTGAAAAATCCTTTATGTCTATAGAAATACCTCCACTTAGATTCCAATAATTCTTAAATGAAGCATTTCCATTGATATCTGCAGAATTGTAGATGTACTCCCCGCCAGTGGTCCACCGTTGTCGATGTCCAAGGTTTAAACTCAGTGATCTGAAAACAGAAAATGGTTTTGGAAAACGATAACCTATCCATGTCCCATGATTTATTTCATCAGCTGTATTCAAAAAACCGATATCATTTAATTCAAGTCCGGGAGATCGCCATGTTACACCTGTCTGAAAACTCAAGTTGTCCTTACCCCCAAAATTGCCTATTGAAAATGTGCCGCCATTTCCTCCAAGGCTAGTTATGTCTTCCCGCACTTCCAAATGATCCGCATCCGGTCTCTGGAAATAATGTTCGAAACTGGTTTGCGTATCCAGGATTTTATTGACTGTTCCTTTTACATTACTGAATATATAATTGGCCTGAAGCTGCCATTCTCTCCCCTTCCATGAATGAAACAGGCTGACACCACCAGTCAAAGCTTCATCATGAAACTGGTCTTCCAACCCGGTACCTTCAAGTTTCCTGTGTACCCCCGTTAACTTACCACCAATAATTGTAGCACCATTCCTCAAATCCTTCGACAGCCCGGCTACAAAATAATTACTTAATGGTTCGATGACCTGGGTTGTTTCGGTATTATTTATGTCGACAACTTTCTCTGTTTCTTCTGCTGTCACACTTTCCAAAACAGATATAGACCAGCCATTTTCTGTCTTTCCACTGACCTTGGCTGCACCTATAATGGTTGTAAAGTCCGGCCTGTCCGAGAACGTAGTTGCTGTATTAAAAACCCTTCCTTTTGGTGAAGATCCGATCCTCCTGCTATAGAATAGATTGTCATTTCCAAATGGACCTCCGGATGAAAGGTTGGATACCCTGAATTCAAAAAGATTGGCATTTTCAACAAAGAATGGCCGTCTTTCATCAAAAAATATCTGGAAGCCATCCAGGTTTAGGGCCGATGGATCAGCTTCCACCTGTCCAAAATCCGGGTTAATGGTGAAATCAAGTGTCAGATCTGAAGTCAGTCCATATTTTCCATCGATTCCGAAATTAAAGCCTGCATCAGACCCATCTTCAAATGGATTGTCTTCATCTACCTGCGTTGTTTTCAGGTCAGCGACTACAAAGGGCTGAATCTCCAACTGACGCACAGGCTTTATGCCTTTAATACCGTGTAATTCTCCAAAGTTGCTGACCCACCCTGTCACATTTTGTGGCATAAACTGCCAGGTACTTCGTTCATCATTACCAAAATCACGACGCATGACATTGAATCCCCAGACATGTTCTTCCATGTCTCCAAAACGCAACTGGCTCATCGGGATTTGTATTTCAGCCGTCCAGCCTTCTTCATCAATATTGGTTTTTGAATACCATATCGGGTTCCAGTTGCTGTCCCAGTTATTGCCATTGCCCGTCACAAATTCATCACTTTTTACTCCTGATACAGAAGCCGTAAATGAAAATGCTGTGTTCTTGTCATTGTAGCTGTCAATGTTTACTTCTACCCAATCTCCGGGAAAATAATCCCGGCGACCGAGGCGGTTTTCAATATTGGAAGGATCTTCATGAAAAGCCCTGTACGCCAGGTAGAGGTTCTTATCATCATAGAGGATTTTAAACTTTGTCTGTCTTTTGGGTTTATCCCCGTTATTTGGACTGTTTACAGTGAAATCTTCGGCCCAGGAGACTTTATCCCAGACACCTTCATCTGGTATACCATCCAGGAGAGGTACCTGGTCGACTGAGATCCGCTGTGTTTCATATATTTTAACAGGCACAGCATCAGTATTTTCATTACTCCCAGGCAATGATTGTGCTGACATAAATCCACAGGCAATCAAAATAATTAGTATGTAAAATATCCGCCTCATACAAGTATCCAATACAATGTAAACTTAGCTTCTAAACTTAAAAACCTGGTAAATATTCCGATCAATTATGGTAAAAAGAAGATAAACTATTGTCAATTTATTACTTTAATTCTCTAATTTAACCGGAGACTTATTTGTATAAGTCTATTACTGAAAAACCTTACTCCAAATAAAAAACCATGTTAAAGGGATTTAACTTCCAGGATTTCATATCCCAGGTCATTTCCAGTATTGCTGTAATGAAAAAGGTGCTGCCATTTATCAAAGAAAATAAATTGTGGCAGGGCTTCTTTGAAAGCAAATGGATCAGTCTTTTTTCAATTGTTATCGGAATACTTTTCTCTTATTATTTATTCAAAGATGTCATCCAGTTATTTTTCATATCCAGTGATCCTCCACAGGATGTCTTGCAGGCCAGTCTCGGCGCAGATCTTGAAAACGTCAAGGAAACTGTCAAAAGGGAAGGAAAATTCGCTTTGACTTCAGGAGGATCTAAATATCTCCTGATCATACTTCTCGAAATCATCATTTTTCATTTTGCAGTTAAGACATTGTCTATACTCAGAAATCAAAATGTGAAACCTGGTTTTACAGAATTTATGAATGCAGAAATCAGGATGATCCATGTTATGATACGGAATTTCGTTAAAGGTATTATCGCACTGGTCATCATCAATATTATCCTGGGAATCGCAGGTCTGGGCAATTACAAAGCATTTATGATGTTTTTCGTTCACGCCTATTTTATTGGCTATGCCTTCCTGGATAATTACAATGAACAATTCAGCAAATCAATCCCCGATAGTCAGCTTATCATCAGGCAGCACGTCGGTGCATCTACTGCGATTGGTGTCATTGCTACTGCCTTGCTGTATATCCCGGTGATTGGTCCGGTCCTGACCCCTATCCTGGGCGGTATTGCAGCTACGTTGTACGGGCATGAATATGCGCTTGAGTTCGCGACCAATGAAATGACTGAAAACGAAAAAACGGCTTGATAGTTTAGCATGTTACATTTATCCTCAGGTTTCCGTATTGGCAGGTTTGAGCTCTACCCTGCTCAATCCGATGGCAATCAGCCCGACAGACAACCAATAGGTAGAAAGCGTTAAAATTCTTGCAAGTTCAAATGGTGTTGCAAATTTGTTGAAAGCCAAAATACTGTCAGAGATTAAAAAGAAAACAGATCCCATGGCGATGTATTGGAGCGCCCTGGAATTCTTCCACAGGTACAGGCTTATTCCCTGCCAACACATCACTGTAATGACCAGGAAATAGAAGAATACCGGGATGGCGAGTCCATTCAAACCAGGTAAGAGATATATATAATATCCA
>JAHHJO010000218.1:0-3992 GCA_018680275.1 Bacteroidia bacterium | reverse complement strand
AACTACAGTAGTATATCCATAAGGGAATGTATGTCCAGGGTTATAATTGCTTGTAATGGTCACATTTCCACATCCGTCAACCACATGTGGCGGATTCCAGTAAACGACATTGTCATTGTAAGCCACTGTAATATTTTGTGGACATCCATAAAATACAGGGACACCTGCATCTTCTACATATAACAGTTGTTCACAACTTGAACTAAGCCCACCAATGCCCTGGTAGGATGCAGTCCAGACGCGTTTAATCACTTTCTGTCCTGCACAAGGTCCGGTTGATACGATCCAATCCTGATATGTTACAATAGGATTCGGGCAATAAGCGCCTCCTGTTGCTGTCGCATATCCATGATAGAGAGGACTTGTACTTTCTCCGATACATAGCCATGCATCTGCAGGACAGGATATAACCGGTGCTGTAATACAGGTCAGACAATTTACTGTAATATTGAAACTGCAATTCGTACTGTTGCCACAATGATCTGTAGCCAGATATGTAATTGTATGATACCCTTGTCCGAAACTGTCGCCACTGTTGACAAGCTTGCCATGCTGATCGTAGGCCTTAAGGCTGGCAACACCGCAATTGTCGTAAACATCAGGAATATTCCAGCTTACAGGCACAGTACAATTGTACCCGGTTCCTGAAACCACAATGTTTGAAGGACAATTATTGATATTTGGTCCGATATGATCTTCCAGTTTGATCGTCTGAACACAAGAATTATTGACATCAGGGTTATCGGGATCTGTTGCTTTCCATGTTCTGTGAATAATTTTTCCATCTGTACATGGTCCTGTAGATACGATCTGATCAGTATATGTGAGTACAGGAATGTTGCAGTTTGGTTCTCCGGGCCATGCGGTAGCCCATCCGGACAATGAAGGATCCGGATTAACAGGATCCGGACATGCCAGGAATGTATAAGGGCATGATATGCCAGGAGGTGTCGGACAACCGATTTGACAATTCACAGTGATTGTAAATGTTGCTGTTGCAGAATTCCCACAGTTATCTGTGGCGGTATAAGTGATTGTCGTTGTACCTTCAGGGAAATCATATCCATTCGGATAATCTGATACTATACTCTGAATGCCGCAGTTGTCAACTACTGTTGGTTCAGACCAGTTTACAAACACTGTGCATCCGGCGCCACTTCCTGTGACAATAGCATCGAATGGCATATTTGAGATTATCGGTGCGTCGACATCTATTACCTGGATTAATTGCATACAGGAACTAGTTAATGTCGGGTCGCTTGGGTCCGTTGCTGTCCAGGTTCTTTCAATGACCATCTGGCCGTTACATGGACCAGTTGAAACCGTCACATCGCTATAGCTTACAACAGGCGGTGCACAAATTGAAGATCCCGGTAATGCAGTAGCGTATCCGGTACTCGCAGGAGAAGTGTCACCGGTCACAGGGCATCTCCATTTATCAGCGGGACAAAGGATTAACGGAGGCGAAGTACAATAAATACATTCTACGGTCACATTAAAGGAAGCCGTGCTTGAGTTTCCACAATCATCTATAGCTGTATATACAACTGTAGTGACACCTTCAGGAAAGGCAAATCCGCTCGTGTGACTTGAACTTGTAGACGAAATCAGGCAATTATCAGTAATTAGAGGCTCAGACCAACTGACTGCCACTGTACAATTTGCAACATTGCCTGTTACGGTAACATCAGAAGGCATTGCTGAAATGACTGGTGCCAAATCATCGATGTTCTCTATGATCTGTATACACTCAGAATAGAGCCAGGGATTACCTGTTCCTGGTGGATATTCTGCATGCCATTTTCTGTGTATTTTAACGGTACATGCAGTATTCATGATTACTTCATCGCTATATGTCACGATTGGATCCGGACAAGATGGATCTCCGGGAGATGCCGTCGCATAGCCGGTTATATCGGGATGCGTGGAATCCGTCGGGCAACCAAAATAGGCTGACGGACAAATTAACACCGGTGAAGTAATGCATGACAGTGCTGAAGCAGATTGAGCTTCAGGTATATCACCGTCGAAACAGAAGTTTGAAATATTGTTGTTTGAATAAAGGCCGGTTAGGGAAAGGGTGGTAGCAATACAAAGTGCTACGACTTTGCGTAAAGTAAATATCATGGCATTCATTTTGAGTTTTGACTATAAATATTTGACTAAAAGATAATTGATTGATCAGCAATTAGCTTTCATGTTCAATACGTTTATTGGAATACAAATGCTCCTTTTAGAATAAAAAAAGAATCAATGCATCTATAATATACAGGTTTTTCAAGGAAGGAATGATCAGGCAGAGAATAAATTAAATCAAGTACTAACTATTTAAATGTAGTCTTAATTTAAAGCATTAATATAATCAGAATCCATTTAAATCTCCCAATTTCACAGCTTTAAATATAAGATCCTGTGTATTTCCAGGTGACAAACTGATTGGTATTTCAGATGGAATAAATTTATACGGATCTGATCCTGGGAATTCATTGCTGATCCCTAAAATAATCCTTTGCAGGGTAATCAGGTCTATGGCATTGATACTGTCATCATTATTGGTGTCGGCTGCTACTGTCAATAAAGGATCAGTTAGCGATTCCACACCTAGAATATGCTTAACAATAATCAGCAGATCTATGGCGCTGAGGTTTTGCTTTAAATTATCAGTTTTCCTTATGGATATTTTCGGATTGCTGAGGTCTGGATATTCATTTGCCAGATCGGTAATCGAGAATGAAGCATTCTGGTCAAGTATAATCGTATTTTCCGAACCTGAATTGTCGTCAGAAGAAAGTACCAATTCATATTCATCGACAGGTTCTCCGAATGCATCTTCAACATTCAACTGGAATACTGAAGGTAGCTGGGTAGAACTCCCCATTCCTGTGGCACCTGTAGCAGCAATTGCCGCATCCAGGGCGTCAATCTTCCCAAGTATACCTGAACCACCGATACTGAAGTTTACTGATCTGTCGGGAGCGATAACAGCAAATTTAGGCGTGCCAAAAAAAGAACCGAACATTCCTGAGGTGAATGGTTGCAATGCGACTAAAGCATTGCCGTCTTCTCCTGCCCCGGGGAATGTGATTCCATGTTTGGTTTTATAACCAGCAACATCCTGGTTTGAATCCCAGGATTTATTACTTAATTCAATAAACTGAACATCATACTGGCCTTCGCCCCATTTCTCATACAAAGATTGAACATGAGGCGCTATGGAGTTGCAAGGCGGACAATCCACAAAAAATATTTTAATCAAAACAGTGTATCCTTTATCCAGGTAATCTGCATATAAGTGATGTTCAATATTGTCTGAATCAATAATCATAAAATCCGGCATGTCCTGTGCCTGAGCTCTTATTGAAAAAAGTATTATGAACAAGTAGGAATAAAAGGCTGTTTTACGCATATTAGACCATATTTTAAAAATCATCCTTGAAGAAAGAGGCATTCAAAATACAATATCATTTCTTAAAAGATGCCGGATACAAAAATGCCTGGGATTACCAGACGCTACTTCACAATGAAATCAAACTGAGGAAATTTAATTCACTCAAAATTCCAGCCAATAAAGTTACAACTTTATGTCTTAACCATTTGATATTTTGTGAGCATACCCCCGTAATTACGATGGGTAAAAGTGGGAAGGACAAGAACCTTGTGAACGATGAAAATATCCTTGCCGACAATGGTATCGAATTTTTCAGAATCAACCGGGGAGGGGATATAACGTATCACGGCCCCGGGCAAATAACGGGTTACCTGATATTTGACCTCGAACTATTATACCGGGATGTGCATAGATTTGTCAGAACGATAGAACAATGTATCATAGATCTTCTTTTAACATATGGACTTACAGGTTTCAGGTTGGATGGTTTGACGGGCGTTTGGCTCAAACATGGAGACATGTACAGGAAAATATGCGCCATCGGTGTCCATCTAAGCCGATGGGTAAGCATGCATGGATTTGCATTTAATGTGAATACAAATCT
>JAHHJO010000183.1:0-8044 GCA_018680275.1 Bacteroidia bacterium | reverse complement strand
GTAGTTGGGGGCACCATGGACTTGACGTGTGATTTAAATCACACGTCCCTCGGAGGATCCTTACTCATAAGTCTAAAATCTAGCGTCTAATATCTTGAATCTATCCATATTTCCGCAACCGCATCTTAATCACACCCAGAACAGCTTCCTTGATGATAGATGAATTCATTTTTGAGGTGCCCAATTCACGGTCAACGAAAATGATGGGTACTTCTTTGATCTTGTAGCCAAGAGAATAGCAATAATATTTCATTTCAATCTGGAAGGCATAACCGATAAATTCGATTTTATCGAGATTCATTTTTTCCAGCACTTCCCGCTTGTAAACAACAAATCCGGCAGTGGCATCCTTCACCGGCATCCAGGTGATCATCCGGGTATAAAGAGAAGCGCCATATGATAGCATTAAGCGGTACTTGCTCCAATTTCGAAAGCCCCCACCCTTCATATACCTGGATCCGACAGCCATACCGACACCTTCTCCCTTGCAGGCTTCAACCAATCGAGGAACATCCTTGGGGTTATGACTAAAATCGGCATCCATTTCCATGATAAAGTCATAATCTCTTTCAAGAGCCCATTTAAATCCGGCGATATATGCTGTTCCCAACCCTAGTTTACCTTCACGCTGAATGATATTCAAACGACCATTCAAACCTGGAATCATGGAAATGACCTTATCGGCTGTACCATCCGGCGATCCATCATCGACCACCAATACAGAATAATCGTCTGACAATGCCAGAACAGCATTAATAATGGCTTCGATATTCTCGATTTCATTATAAGTGGGAATTATGATGAGGAGTTTTGCCAAAAGGGATTATATCTATTAGCTAATAAATTGAAAAGATATAAAGAAAAGACAATTATGTGATATTCAGATTATTCTTCGATAATTTCAATAATCTTATCGACTATGTCCTCAACCTGAGGCTTTGTAAAGTAATCACCGTCACTACCAAATGGTGTCCTGTGATCATAGGAAGACAGTGTTGCCGGCTTGGCATCAAGGTAATAATAACCTCCTTGCTCTTCCAGTACTTTTTGCATCATGAAAGAAGTTGAACCACCTGGAACATCTTCATCGATGAATAATATCCTGTTTGTTTTCTTCAGTGACTCTACAATGCTGTGCTCAAGATCAAAAGGGATCATGGTCTGAACATCAATCAGTTCGATCGTATAGCCCATAGCTGATATACTATTGATTGCTTCTTCAGCCAGCCTTACATTGACACCATAGGTGACAATCGTCAGATCCTCTCCTTCTGTAATTTTCTCCGGTACGCCCAGAGGTACAGTGTATTCTCCGATATTATCCGGCATTCTTTCTTTACGACGATAGGCATTCAACACCTCCACAACCACACCAGGATCAGTCGATTGAAGTAAAGTATTATACATACCTGCGGCCTGAACAAAATTTCGAGGTACACATATATACATTCCTTTGAGACTATTCAGCATCATGCCCAGTGGAGAACCTGCATGCCATATACCTTCCAGTCTGTGACCCCTTGTCCTGATAATAGCTGGTGCCATCTGCAGGTTATTGGACCGATACCTGACTGTGGCCAGGTCATCGCTCATCGCTGCAAGACCATAAATCAGATAATCGATATACTGCATTTCTGCAATCGGACGGAATCCGCGCATACTCAATCCAATCGCCTGACCGACGATACTCCATTCCCTGATCCCTGTATCAAAAATGCGGGTGTCACCATATTTGTCCTGCAATCCTGCAAACCCCTGGTTCACGTCACCAATATTGCCAACATCTTCTCCGAATGCCAGCGTATTGGGATGTTTTTCAAATATTCTGTCAAAGAATGTGTTGATCACTTCATAACCATTCTTAATCTCCGAATTTTCTGAAAATTCCGGATGGACAACAGGAATGTTCAATGCTGAACTATCGGCCTCACTGTATAAATGACTATGATAATCAATATCAGCCTGGTCCATAGTGGCTTCGATATGGGTATCGAATACCTCGGGAACAGCTAAACCTCGCGAAATGAGGTTTTGTCGCACTCGTCTGAGGCAGCTGATCACATCACCTTTTGTAGGGTTGCGATTTTCTTCAAGATGACGAACAAGTTCGATCATATCATTATCCAGGTCAACGGCTTTAAACATCGCTATGACCTTTTTCTGATCTTCCTTAATCTTTTTTTGAAATGTACTCCAGGCGTTCTTTTTTGCAGTTTTTACAAAATCTCTTGCTTCTGCCTGAATCTTATCCAAATCTTCCTGTGCACAAAATTCCATTTCCTTCAGCCAATCGCCCATTTTTGTGATACCATCAAATTCCTTTTCCCATTCCAGGCGTTCTTTGGATTTATATCGCTCGTGTGATCCAGAAGTCGAGTGACCCTGTGGTTGTGTACAATCCTGCACATGGATCAGCACTGTACGATGTTCCTCTCTTATCAGATTGGTAGCCCTGTCAAATACATTGATCAATGCCGGGTAATCCCAGGCTTTTACAGTATACATATGAATGCCATTACCGAATTCATCCAGTAAAAACCCCTCGGCTGCTTTCGATATACTACTTTTAGTTGTTTGCATTTCTATAGGAACAGAAATGCCATAACCATCATCCCATACCAGGATAGCTAATGGTACTTGTGACACTGAAGCCGCATTTAAGGTTTCCCAAAAAATTCCTTCAGAAGTACTTGCATCACCAATCGTGCAAAAAGTGATCTCATTCCCATCTGTTGAAAACTGAGAATCCGGATCCAGGTCTTTTAAATTCCTGTAAATTTTTGAAGCAGAAGCAAGACCCAGCGACCTGGACATTTGTCCACCGGTAGATGAAATGTCAGCAGAAATATTGTAAAGTTCTGTTTGTCTCAACCACTGATCATTTTCATCTTTCATTGGGGTCGCATAATGGCTGTTCATTTGTCTTCCCCCGGAAAACGGATCATTTTCAGCATCTGCATATAATTGGGCAAAATATTGTTCAACTGTGCTCAAATCAAGTGCAAACATTAGGGTCTGATCGCGATAATAACCTGATCTGAAGTCTCCTTTATTAAAAAAATGTGCCAATGCTACCTGTGGGATTTCCTTACCGTCTCCGAGTATACCAAACTTCGCTTTTCCTGTCAATACTTCTCTTCGTCCCATCAGGCTGGCTTCCCTGCTAATACAGGCAATCCAGTAGTCATTCAGAACTTTTTTTATGTATGCATTTTCTTGGCTTGAGATTTGTGTATTAGATAACTGGAAATCTGGATAGTCTATCATTCAGCTCGCAAGTTTAGGTGAAGGTTATCGATGCTGCAAAGATACGACATTTTGACTTTCAATTTTGATCTAATTATATCGAAAAATTGTTAAGGTATGTCAGTAATTTAACGTCTCATTAATAAAACTGGAGTTTACAATTCGTCGATTTAATAGTACATTTGTTTTAAATTAAAAATTATAATCATGCATAAGAGTATTTTGTCATTGTTGATCTGTCTTTTTGCTATCGCTTCATTAAGTGCACAAATCGAACCTCAACCTATCGTTCATCCTGACACACCAAGGGAGGTGAAAGAAGGAGGACCAATCATGCAATTTGAGTCTACAACAGTTGACTATGGCACAATTAATAAAAATTCTGAGCCTTTAAGAACACTTAGTTTTACAAATACAGGTGATGAGCCATTGGTCATCAAGAGTGCCAAAGGAAGTTGTGGATGTACGGTTCCTACTTTTCCAAGAGAACCAATCATGCCAGGTGAGTCTTCAGTAATCGAGATCAGGTATTCAACAAACAGGTTAGGTAAAATCAACAAAACTGTAAAGATTACCACAAATGAAGGTACACAGCCGCATATTTTGAAAGTGGTTGGAAATATCCTCGATACTCAGGAAGAAGAAAGTGTTCCAAAATCAGCGCCAAGTATGCTGAGCGGAGGCAATTAATTTTCTTCAATTACGATATATCAAAATACCTTCAAGTTTTCTTGAGGGTATTTTTTTTAACTATTATTGAGTTCTTTTGTTTTAAAGCAAATAATAATCAATGATATCAGTTCTTTCTCCTTCCAAAAGGCTTAATTACAATGATGACCAGGTCAAATTTCGGGACACACCGATGTATAGCTCAAAAGCTAAACAGTTAATAGGTATTCTCAAGAAAAAATCGAAGCCAGAAATCATGGCGTTAATGAATATCAATGAAAAACTGGCTGACCTGAATGTAGATCGTTATAAATCATTCAAAAAAGACTATACCGAAGATAATTCGAAGGCTGCACTCCTTGCATTTACAGGTGATGTATACCTGGGTCTGGATGCAAAATCCCTGACTACAAATGAACTGGAATTTGCCCAGGGCCACCTACGTATTCTCTCTGGTTTGTATGGATTATTAAAACCCCTGGATGCCATGCAACCCTATCGTCTTGAAATGGGTTCAAGGCTCGAAAACAGAAAAGGCAAGAACCTTTATGAATTCTGGGGATTGGATATCACTAAAGAAATCAACAAACTACTGGCAACACAAAATGATCCGGTCCTGGTGAATCTTGCCTCAAAAGAATATTTTTCTGTTCTGGACAGAAAAAAGATCAAAGGAGATATCATCGACATTCATTTCAAAGAGTTCCGGAATGGCCAGCTGAAATTCTTATCTTTCAACGCCAAAAAAGCGAGAGGCTTTATGGCACGATACATCATTAAAAACAAAATAGAAGATCGGGAAGGATTGAAAGGCTTTAACCTGGAAAATTATTATTTCGAAGAATCTTTATCAGATAGCCATAATTTCACTTTTGTGAGATAAATTGCAATATAATGGCCCAATACATAAAATTCTTTTCCTGGACAGTCCTTTCAATTATCATTGCTTACCTATTTCATTGCGGCTTCAAAACAGGTGATCAGAAAATACCAGGTTTTGGTAAATTACTCAATCCTACCAGTGGTCTCTGGAAAAATGCGGAAAATGATGCACGTTTCAAGGATAAAAGGATTGCAGTCAAAGGACTTGATGGAGATATCCAAATATCTTTTGATACCCGATTGGTACCTCATGTTTTTGCAAATTCAACAAGAGATGCCCTTTTTGCACAGGGTTATGTTGAGGCATACCACAGGCTTTGGCAAATGGATTTCATTTGCCGGGAAGCAGGCGGTACATTGTCAGAAGTAATAGGGGAAAAAACCCACAGATATGACATCCGTCGCCGAAAGGAAGGTTTATTATACGGTGCAGAACTTACGGTCAGTCAATGGCAAAAACAAACTGAGACGATTGGCTATATCCAGAGTTACCTTGATGGAGTCAACCATCATATCTCACACCTCAAGAAGAAAGATTGGCCAATTGAATTTAAATTATTGGGCTACAGTCCCTCTGAGTGGACCATGCTTCATTCAGCCTTGATACTGAAAACAATGACCTCTACATTGGCATCATATAATGAAGACATCCGAGCAACCAATATGATGCTGGAGATTGGAATAGATTCCTTTAATTCATTATACCCTGTATTTGATCCGAACCAATCACCTGTCATTCATGATTCTGGAAAATTACAGTTTGACCAGTTACAAAAAAGAGAAAGAAATGGTAAAGGCCATTACCAGGGAGAAAGACTTGAAAACCTGTCTGTATATAGCGGGATCGAAGGCGTAGGAAGTAACAACTGGGCTGTAAATGCAGCAAAAACCAGTGGGTCACATCCGATTCTGTGTAATGATCCACACCTGAACCTCACTCTTCCATCAATCTGGTACGAAATACATATTGTTACCCCTGAATTCAATGCATACGGCGTCAGCATCCCTGGGATGCCCGGAATAATGATAGGTATGAATGAAGATATCGCTTGGGGCCTCACCAATGCAGGACATGATTTTGTGGATTATTATACGATAGACTGGAAGGATAATACAAAGGAAAAATATATTGTTGACGGACAGGAAAAAACGGTGAAATTAAGGGAGGAAACAATTAAGGTCAAAGGATCAAAAGACATCATTTTCAATATGAAGATGACAGAATTTGGTCCTGTATTTTATGAATCTGAAAATGATAATACTCCTGATATCACACGTGACTGGATAGGATACCATGAACATGACAGGAAAGAATCTTCTGTATTTGTCAACATCATGAAAAGCAGCAATTACCAGGAATTCAAAACGGCATCGAATGAATTCTTCTCACCGGCACAGAATTTTTTATTTGCCAGTAAAGAAGACACTGTTGCACTCAGAGTCAATGGAAACCTTCCATTAAAATATAATAACGAAGGTCGCTTTGTTAAAAAAGGTAACAGCCTTAAAAACAAAACCACCAGCTATATACCCAGGGACTATAACCCCGAATCCATCAATCCAGAAAGAGGTTTTGTTTCATCGGCCAACCAGGTCTCCACAGGCATGGACTACCCTTATTTTTATAGTGGAAATTTTGAAGAATACCGTGGCAAACGGGTTAATGAAATATTAGAGGAAAAAGAAAATCTTACTGCTGAGGATATGAAGGCCATGCAACTGGATGTCTACAGTCTTAAAGCTGCAGAATTTTTACCGGTTTTCCTGGAAGGAGTGAAAGATGTCTCCATCCAGAATGAAACACAGCGAACAATTCTTGACGAACTCCGCAAATGGGATTTCAACTACGATAAAGACAATATAGCCTCCAAGTTTTTTGAACATTGGTTCAATGAATACAAGACAATGTTCTGGAACAATTATTTTGACAACAAATCTCTTCAAAAGATACTCTACCCCGAAGACTGGATGCTCGTCCAAAAGGGTAAAGACAATCCTGGAGTAAACAAGGAAATGATTCAATTAGCTTATGAGAGGCTCTGGAAAAAATTTGAAGGATGGGATTCTCTTGATCAGCCCTGGAAACATTTCAGACCAAAATCTATTAACCATCTTCTGGATATTCCTGCATTCAGCCACCAGGTTCTTGATATCGGCGGATGCGGGGACGTTCTAAATGCCATCAGCAGTTATATTGGTCCAAGCTGGCGAATGATTGTTGAATTGGATGATGAAACAAAGGCACATGCTGTATTCCCGGGTGGGCAGTCAGGAAGTCCTTCAAGTCGGTTCTATGATGACTCAATGGATGAATGGATCAACGGGAATTATCACGAAATTACACTGCCGAAAACACCTGGAGAAGTCAGTGATAAAGCCTTATATTCGATCACATTAAAGACGGTAAAATGATGAAGTTCCTGAGGATCGTTGCAATCGCTATATTTTTTCATATCGTGATGAATATGTTTATGCCCTGGTGGAATATTTTCATCGCCGGATTGATCGCAGGATATTTTTCCAGGACAACAGCACTCAAGACCATGGCTACAGTCTTTTTAGCTTTGAGCTTTTACTGGATCATCCTGATCCTAAAGATAGATTCCGGGAATGATCATATTCTTTCTTCGAGACTTGCCGAACTCATGTCGATTTCCAATTCCAATGTATTTATCATGATCAATGGTATTATTGGAGGCTTATGTGGTGCTGTTGGAAGCCAGGTCGGATTCTATATGAGAAAAATCGTCAAAAAAATTAAATCTGAAGAAGGCGCAGAAGAGATGAACACCGATGATTACATGAAAACCCAGCCCGAATGGCGTGATGCGGACTTAATGTAAGAACAGATAGGGATCAGGACTCCCCGATTCCTACTATTTTAGTTCCATGTTCAGAAACTATCTTGTTGGCATACTGACAATATTATTTTACCCGGGTTTTTCACAAGCCGATCTTGAAGTATTCAACAGGAATTTTAAACAAATCCTTGATAAGCATCTGATTAATGGTAAGCTGGATTATGACGGCATGAACAGCCAATCCATCAATGAACTTTATCAAATATGCAAAAGTGGTTTAAAGAATAAAAAACCAGGAGAATTATCAGTTCCGACTTCGATAAATCTTTACAATTTCCTGATCATTTATAAAATTAAAGAAGCCTACCCTGTAAAATCTGTCATGGATATCCCAGGTTTCTTTACCGATGATCCTGGTATTTCTCCGGCATTTAAGAGTCTTGATG
>JAHHJO010000400.1:0-2688 GCA_018680275.1 Bacteroidia bacterium | reverse complement strand
GATTTTCAAACCATTGATTTATCATTGGCATATCCATCGAGGTGTATTGCTCCAGTTTCTTATACTTTCTGAAAGTGGCCAGGTTGACAGGTATATCTCCAGCATATTTTGTAAGGTAACGCCATTTCTCCCAATCATGGCCAGCAACGTATTGACCGTCTGAAGTTTTGATAATATCCAATTCAAACAAGCGGAAACCTTTTTCATAGGCAAGATCCATCGCTTCAAGACAATTGGTGTAAGTATGGCCATCAATTTCTCCTCCTGCATGGGCTATAAAACGAAAAGGATCCCTGGCCTCATCCAAAATCGTGGTCATAGAACGATTCGAATGATATGGCACAAATGAGCTTTTTATTTCGGTTTTCTTATGATGGGTATGTTCACTTGTAATCCCGTGATTTGAATAGGCCATATAGGCTGTCCTGTTTTTCAGTTTGCTCAATTCGGGCATCCCTACTTCCTTAAATTTATTTCCCCCGTTTTTATAAATATCTCCTGCAGAATCATGTACAAAAACATAGAAACAAAGTTTGTTTTCAACGAGTTCTTTCAATCGTCTTTGCAGTCTGCCTGTTTCTTCCTTATTCTCCCAGGTATCATAATTCTCCAGTTGATATTCATTATTTCTATATACAAGCACATTTATCCCCCTTTTTACTTTATGCTCTTTTCTCCCGGTATACACGACTGACCTTGTACTGTAATTATCTTTGGACCAGGCATTGGCGTTTATATATACTGTATCTGGATGCAATATCTTTTTGCTTTTATTCTGTTCTTCTTCGATATTTAAATCTCTGACCAGTGCTGATTCGTTCAATTGAAGAATGGCTTTACGGTTGTCTTTAAGATACTCGACTTTGTCTCCATTGATATGATCAGAAAGAAAAGTAAGATTATGATCAACTCCGGCGCCTTCGAGCAGAAGCCCGGGTATATCCATTTGCAGGATTGTTGTCCCGGGATCAAAAGAATTGGGGTTTGAATTGGTAATAACGAACAATCCTCGAGGTTCTCTGAAATCATTCAAAACCCGGCAACCTAAATAGTATAGTAAATGATCGGGTATAATATATATGCTCGTATTATCAAGACGACCTTCCTCTTTCAAACGATCAACCAATTTTCCGATATGCATATCAAGTGCGGCTGCCATCATTTCAAGCTGGCTCTTTTGTTCAGGGATGACCTTGGCCATTCTTGAATCAAAAACACCATCAGGACCGTGTGTAGAAATGGTAGAAATGAAGTAAGCAAAAGGCTGTTCGCTTTCATAGAGGGAATCCAATTGAATTTCCACGATGTCAAAGAGGTCCTTATCATGCAAACCCCAATGTTCAGTTGAATACTTTTGATCATAATCCTTTTCAGACTTGACCTTAAACCCCATCATTTCGAGCATTTCATCAGTCCCTGCGAAATCTGAATTTCCCAAAAGGTATTCACTATGGTATCCGGCTTTGGTTAGTGCATCCACAATACTTGTAAGCGTGAAACTTTTAGTATTGAAGAAAACATTGTTGCCATGCTGTTTGAAAAACATTGGAACGCCGGTTAACCAGGTATATAAAGCAGCAATGGTGTAGTCACCGCCTTCATGTTGTTGCAAAGGATAATAATTCATTTCCTCTTTCAACTTTCTGAGCTTAGGTGTTACATCTCTGAATTCATCCTGGAGATATCCTGCTTCAATCGATTCCATTGCAATGACGATAATATTCTTACCGGGAGTCGCAACAACTGAATCCCGGGAAACAAAACCATCATAATCCAGTCGCTCAAGGGCATCTGTAAATGCCCTTTCTCCGGCAAGATGCATTTCTGATATATCAACCAGGTTTCTTACTATCCCATTTCTGACACTCATTCCAGCCACCAGAAGCGGTAATATTAAATACAGGTAGAGTCGTCTAATTCTTTGAATCCTTGTATCCTTATTGATCAGATAATAAAAGGCAACAGTGAATAATAAAAAGAACAAGATCAATATGATCGATTCTTTACTGAAAAATCCAGCCACACTGGAAAATACATCCATTTTAAAATGCGCATAAAACTTGAAATCGATGAAAGCACCTCCAATGATGACTGATCCAAGTTGTATGGTAACCAGGACTCCTGCCAATATACTAAATGCCATTTTATAAGACTTTGGCTTTATCAGGAGTCCAAGTGCAAGAAAAAATATAAAAATCAATATCAGTTGAGAAATTACAAATAGCATTTTACATCAAATCGAGTCGCAAGTTATGTTATAAACAAAGAGCATCATAGTTCATCATACCGAAATTCATAAATTGAATCACTGATGAAATTAATACCAATCGTTTTGATCGCAGAAGGGTTTTTCAAGAATTCAATTTCAATAAAGGCATTTGAAAGTTTCTTTACGATATAGTGACTATCAAAAAACCTTCAAGCAGGCACTGCATAAAATCAAATAAGTGAATCATAAATTTTTCACAGTTTAAAAACAGAAAGTTCATAAAGAAGTATATATTTACCTTATGAATTTCAATAAACTTAATAAAAATTGGTGGTGGACTTTAGATGTATTAATCTAAAGGAAGCGCTATTTATAAATATAACATAAGAGATCTGCTTCCGGCAGATCTTTTTTTTTAGAGCAATGAATTTGATTATAAGAAATAATAACTGGTGGTGGATTTACACTCGATTTATAAT
>JAHHJO010000481.1:0-3261 GCA_018680275.1 Bacteroidia bacterium | reverse complement strand
GCTTTGACTGGCTTGATACTTTCCATCTGGTCGATCAAACGATGGTCTCCAATATCTCCGCCATGCCAGATCTCGTTAACTGATTTCAGATGTTCGATCACATCATTTCCCAGAAAACTATGGGTATCTGATATAAGTGCGATTTTCTTCAAGTCCCGAAATTAAAAAAAGCCGGCAACTCTGTTGCCGACTTTTAAGTACAAAAAAAGAACATAAAATTATTTAACCACGATCATTTTTCTTGTTGTTATCGATGCCTGGCTCTCGACCCTGTAAAACAGGATTCCATTGGTATTGAGCTCAAGTGCATTTATAACAAATTCATTTATTCCTTTATCAAAGTATTCGGACTGATGGATAACGAGGCTGCCATTGGCATCGAACACTGATAATGACACTCGTTGTCTTTTGGGTATGGAAAATGCGATACTCGTCGTTTCACTAAATGGATTCGGCTCATTCTGAAAGACTTCCATCTCTTCACTGATTGGATCAGCATTATCATACATTACAAAATTGATCTTTTCAACTTCATAATTCTCCGTGTAAATTTCTGCAGTTGTCACATCTGAATTAATTTCGAAATAGTCCGAAAGTGTTCCATCTATATTACTTTCAAAGTAAACCGTGAATATCAGCTCACCTGCTTCAAGATCATACATGTCAATATCTCCAAAACTTACGGTTATAGTTCCTGTCTCAGAATTAAGAAGAGCAAAATTTTCCTGCTCCAGGTTCACAGAACCCCGATCTATGCCTTCAAATAAAAATGCATCTTCATCAAATTTCATTGTAAACTGCATACCGGCAGTTACTATATCTTTTGCGACCCGCACAGGTACAGAGACAAGATCCCCCGCCTTGAAACTGCTATTATCAGTACTCAGGTAGAAGGCATGATCATTCCTTGTATCTAACTTTCTATTTAAATTTAATTCTATGGAATTATTCACATCCCCAATTTTTACACCTATGAAATCTGCAGACATGACGGGGTTTTCCACGTCATTCAAAACAATTGATGAAGGATAATCCCATGGAGTTAAGGGGTCAACAAACTGGTAGCTCTGAGGTACAAAAGCCCATGAATCGTTAAATGGATATTCTTCTATGACACCCAGGATAAGTTTCCTTAGCTGGATCAGGTCAATCGCAGTTATTTTTCCATTTGCATCAATATCTGCAGCAATGAGTTTATAAGGTGAATCAAGTTGTTTCTGACCAAGGATGTGCTTTTGAATCATCAAGAGGTCAAGTGTCGAAACACCTTCCAGTGGATTATCATTATTATATGGGTCTACCCTGTATTGTCCGTACATATCAAGTTCATGGAAAGCATATGTTCCACTTTCCCCTGTCATATCAGACATGATATTATTGTCTTCGATATCCTTTAATTCTACCATCACTTCCTGGACAGGTTCATACATTTCCGACGACACTTCCCCTTCTATAACCGTCATCCCACCGAGGTCAGGACAGAAGTCATGGTTATCCTGGAGATGCAGAACAACATTGCATGAATCAAATTGATCAGATTCATCAACAACATAGATATCCATTACGAGACTTTCAGCTTGCCCATCCGGAATGTCAGAACAACTGAAAACTTTTGATGGTTGAGGAAAACTGTTTTCCAATGGGCTGACAAATGAAAATGTAAGGTGATCATTTGAATCACAGCCTCCAATACTTTTCAGGTCAAAATCAGAAGCCCATACAAGTGCTTCCTGGTTAGAACTGATTGTCCAAACCAACTCTGATCTGCAAATCGGAATCGGTGCTTTATCTGACTTAACTTCAAATTGGAAAGTACACGAATTTGCACCGCCCCCGCATTGATTTACTGCATTGTAGGTAATCAGGTGTTTCCCTACAGGATATACATCACTTGCATCCGTCCCGTTTCCAAAGTCATCAATGGTACCATTACTAAAGGCATCAAGCTCCCAGGAGACTGACATATTTGATCCACATGTATTAGATGCATAAACCTCAAGATCGACGAATGCATCACAATTTGCATTGGAAGTATTCACTACTACCAGTTGTTGCGGACAGTTAAATAAGGCAGACCCCGAATTACTGATACTGATTTCCTGAACGGATTCCAAAGTGAATCTGGATGGGTGATCAGGATCAAAGCGACACCAATCAACAACCCTCCATTTTCGCAGTATAGTGTAACATACACCATTCTGATTACTCGACAAAGGGGCTTCATCTTTATAACTTACTGCAATGTTGGTGCATTCAAATATTTTATTTGCCACTGGCATTCCAGTAAAGTCCGGGTGTGTATTTGGTCCAAATGCACATTCATCAATTGTCACATCAATTGGAAAATCAAAATCACCTGGTTCGAGATACTCGGAATTTCCGGCTGGATCAATAAAAATCCTCTGGCTGCAATTCTGCAAGACATATCCATCATCATCCAGCACATCAACTGTCCTTATAATTGTTCCGGTACCACAGGAAATATTGAAATCAGAAATATCAAACCAGTCTTCACCGATATTAATTCCAGACTCACATCCGTTTTCACCGCTCGGAATTCCTATCAAGGCCCTGTCTGAATAATCGTCACCACAATAAAGATCAACATCTCCAGGACATTCAACTTTAAGGGTTGCTTCGCTTCTTACGTTAACAAGTCCCAGGCATTCGCTATAATTTCCAGCCTGATCGAAAGCTCTCAGACGTATTGTTAATGTCTTACCCAGGTCCTCACAACAGAAATGTACGCTTGGACCCCAGTCCTTATTTCCATGTTCATCAAATCCAGGGCAAGAACTGTTTTCTCTTTTTACTTCAAAATCTATTATGTCTCCACATGGGTCATAGCTTGAGTCATCAAATACTTCAGCAAATATTTCTGTAAGCCCTGTGGATGTCAGTTGTACTTTTGTAAATCCTTCACAAATAGCCGTTGGTGCTTCCTGGTCATCAAGCTGAATTTCGAAATAGCAACAGGCGCTTGTAAGATTTGAATCCACAAGCTCTGGTATTTCTTCGGTATAAGGAGATTGATTCCCGCAATCGTCCGAATAGCAATATCTGACCCAAACAGATTCCTGCACATTTTTAATTACAAATGTGGAATCTTTATTTATTATTACCGGGTAATAATCGCCTGTGATCGGAGGACTTTGTCCTTCAACAGCTAACAGGTAATCGACCTTTACAGACAGAGGTAAAGAACACTCCTCTACTACCCTGATCCTGGTCAGACTATCATAAAGCCCATATGGATCAAGC
>JAHHJO010000508.1:0-2404 GCA_018680275.1 Bacteroidia bacterium | reverse complement strand
GTTTTGGATTGTGCCAATCTTCAAGGGATATGTCTAGTTTCATTCGTATCCAATCAAAGAAAACAGGATTATAAATATCCTGTCCGGATCCTCCATTCGTGAGCATAATGAAGCCATCATTTGTTTCCGGATTTACATTAAAGATAGCATGCCAGCCGGTATTTGCACCCCGATGTCCTCCCAGGATGACAGACGACCCGGGGATCGACTCGGTCATATATCCCAATCCATATCCAAAACGCCCATCCGCTTCAGGAACAGGCTTCATCATTTGTTGAATAACATCTTTGGAAAGGACTCGATTATGTTTTTTAAAGTCCTGGCTTTTGTAAAGATTAGCTAAAGCAAAGCGGGTAAAATCCTCAATAGTCGTATGCAAACCTGCTGCTGCCTGGGCAGTAAATAATTCAAAGTCAATTAAATCTCCATAGTTGTCGTATTCCAGGGATGAAGCCGTTTTAATTCTACTGTTGATTTTGTAACTGCTATTTGTCATACCTAATGGATCGAGTATTTCACTTTGCATATAATCCTCAAATTTCTGCCCGGTTACTTCCTCGATAATCAATTGAAGTATTGTATATCCGCCTCCTGAATATTTGAATCTGGTTCCAGGTTCCATGATGATTTCGACCCGGCCTGGGCCGTTGTTCTTTCCGTTAAGAGATTCTTCAATAGTTGGAAGTGTGTCTTCGGGTGACCATCCCGGGTAGCCATGCAATGATAGTCCTGCCGTATGACTTAACAATCTCCTTATTGTAACTTCATCAGAATTAAACTCTGATACCGGTAAATGCCATCTGCTTAGGTACTTTTCTGCTGGAGCATCCAGACCAATTTCCCCTTCTTCTATCAACTTCATGACGCCCCATGCCGCTATAGTTTTAGAGATCGATCCTATATTAAATCCTGTCTTTATATCGACCCTGGCGTTTTTTTGAAAATCTGAAAAGCCAAAACCTCTTTGCAAAACAATTTGACCGTCATCTATTATAGCAATGGCAGTACCAGGAACATTGAAGTCATGTAGTAAACGAGGTATTTTATTATTGGTTTCAATTAAGAACGATTGAATACCTTCTGTATTTTCCTGGGCAATTATATTGAACTGTATAAGGAATAGACTGAGGTAAAATAATTTTCTGATCATTATACTTTATTATTCTGGTTCAAAAATGTATTTGATTCTTTATTGTTCGTTATGAAGTTGTTTGAAATATGGTAAGCCTGATATCCAGGCAGAGCATAGATTAAAAGTACAATTTTTAAAACCTAAGTCACCAGCAAAGCGCCAAAGCGTTAGCTTAACCAGTTCATATCTTTAGAATTCACATTCATTCAATTCTTGTATGTAATTTGCCCGCAAGGAATCGATATAGATTCTTGATTCATCCTGATTTTATAAAAGAGCTTGTGTTCTTTTGTAACGAGCCCCGCTCTGGTAAAGCCTCCACCAGGATAGGATAGGGCACTACATATAAAAGACATTCACCATTGGGTTCAATAGTTCTTTGAAATGTACTTTGTTTATAAAAACCGGAATCTAAAAAAGATCTTAAGCCCCTTATCCCATAATTGTACATTGACCTTTTGGCCAGCGTCATTGTGTCAGGAGGTAAAAATAATTTCAAATAGGAATCGGGTTCGGGGAAAATATTGAAAGAGTCAGCAGGAAAAGAAATCGATAGATCCATGGTTGCATTGGATTCATTGACAACTCGAGTCCAGAATATTGCATAACCATGATGTTTTTCATATTGATCATAATATCCTGGTATGCCGCTGTTATCAATAGATCCTCCGCCTCTTGGATAACTGTTTTGTATGAATACAGACTTCCCGACAGAATCATTGTACCTGGTTTCGGTGTGGATATGTGTTGCAGGATCAATGATCAACGGCTCCGTGACGGTGTCTGGGATTGTTGTTGATTCGACCTCTACAATTTCAACCGGATCTTTGGCTATTGATTTTTTATCATGCTTTACACAGGAATAAAGTCCTATAGAGATCAGTATAAATATTGTTAGACTCTTGATCATTTCTCTTTAAATCAGTGCGGTTTCATTGAGACTGTAAGCTTTGAATTATGATACCTGTATGTTAAACTCTTTTCTAATTTCAGAAATTGCCTGATCCAAATACGGTTCATAGTCGTCCCATGGCCATGGTTTATGCATCTTTTTTGCTTTAATAATAATGAGCGGGATGCAGAGGAGAAACTTAAAAATATTACTCAGAAAATGTACCGGGCCGAAATTCCTTGATAGTTCAAATGCATTTGCTGCCTTATATGCCCTAAGATGATTCCAGAATCCAAGGGTAGTGCCGAATATGGTCCATATTTTTACAGAGCCTTCACCGAAAAGTGAAATATCACACCCAAACAACACATGTGCTATGT
>JAHHJO010000223.1:0-4614 GCA_018680275.1 Bacteroidia bacterium | reverse complement strand
GACTACAGGAGTATCATCTATCTCCTCGGCGATATCTACTGTTTCTTTACCGGCAATCTTCGCTTCGACCATTTCCAGCAGTGCATCCCTGTACCTGTCCTCGAATTCAATATCTTCAAATCTCATCGAGAGTGACTGAACCAGTGTTTCAGCCAGTTTTAATTGTGTTTCGTCAACCTTGGTTGTCGTTAATCCCGGGATATCAGATATTTTCCGAAGCTCATATGGGTACCTTAGTTTGTACAGGATCAGGCCACCTTTGTGTTCGGTGAGCAGGACAACATCTTCTTTTTCTCTTAGAATTAATCTGCCCAGCCCTGCTTTGTTACTATTCTTTAATGTTTGAGCAAAAAGATTAAAAGTCTGATGGGCTACCTCGCCTTTTGGTCCAACAAAATAGACAGCTTCGAAGCGGGTAGGGTGCACATCATCAATATTGACGAATGCTTCAATGTCAATGGCTTTATTGCTTTTAAGCCGGATATTATCAAAATCTGAATTGTCCAGTACAACATATTTATCTGGTTCATATTCATAACCCTTTATGATATCTGCGTATGGAATCTCCTGATCACAGGCCTTGCAAACCTTGGAATATCCAATCGGGCCATGATCCTTTTTATGTAATTGTCTGAATCTGATTTCATTTTTTGATTCGATAGCACTGAAGATTTGAATAGGAATAGTTACGAGGGAAAACCTGATATGTCCTGACCAAATAGATCTCATAGTTATTTTATTAATTTGATAAAAACTGGTTCTCTGAAGGTGTCGTTAGATGATAAAGATGCATATTCTATTTCACACCGGAGCACAGGATTCAGCCATATCGATTTTTTATCATCTTCGGTCTTGGTTTCAAATGGCTTTTCCGAGATTGTAATTTTATTAAATATTTTTAAAAGTTTTCGCATCGTTTTTAAATCAAAACCGGTTCCAACCTTACCACGGTAGGTGTTTTCTCCTTCATCAGTAGCTTCAAGCAGATGCAAGGCACCAAAGAGTGCCTCTCTGTCTCCTTCACCCTTTGTAAATCCGGCAATCAGACATTCTGTTTTTGACCGGTATTTCACTTTTAACCAATTATCTGACCGAGAGCCAGGCTGATATGTGCCTTTTATTTCTTTTGCCATCACACCTTCCAGGCCAAGTAGCCGTCCTGCATCAAATAATTCTTTACCATCTTTTATGGATTCGCTGTACCTGTAGAAGTTATTCATCCTGAGTGATGAATGAAGCCAGGATTTTCTCCTGTTGAGAGGTTCATTATCTATATATTTCCCATCAAGAAAAAGGCAGTCGAACAAATAACAAACCACCTGGTATTTGGGTATGGATCCTTTTGGTTTAGAAGAGGCCTTTTGATGCATCCTGGATATAACCTGGCTGAATACAGGTACACCTTTTTCATCAAGGGATACGATCTCACCATCAAAAATTGCAGATTCCACATCGAATGCTTCCGGCAGTTTTAATTCCGGAAAACTGCTGGTAATATCTCTTCCGTTCCTCGAATAAATCCTCAGATTATCCTTTTCAAGATGAATTATGGATCTTATACCATCCCATTTAACTTCATAAATAAAATTTTGGCCAACTGGTAAAGTCTTTCGCGAATTCGCCAGCATAGGAGAAACAGGTAATTTAACTTCTGAAAAATCCTTGTTTTCAAGAAGTTCGATCAACCATTGTTCCTTATTGGTTCTGAACATCCGAAATGTCCGGTTATATCGTTCAGACATTAATTCAAAATGCAATTTGTTTTCTTCTCGTTTCATCCATTTAAATGTGCCTTTAGTGTAGACCCACATCTGTCCGGCACCATATTGACCCTTCGGGATCACACCTTCAAAATCCAAATATTCCAAAGGATGATTTTCTGTCTGAATGGCGAGATGTTTTGAACCCACGCGATAGGGAAGTCCTTTGGGAATTGCCCAGGATAAGAGCACATCATTATCCTCAAGCCTGAGATCATAATGTAAATTACTGGCATCATGAAACTGAATCGAAAACCGGTTACCCGTACTTTCTTTTTTTTCAGGGATTGGTTCCGGGCTTAAGCTAAAGTCTCTTTTGTTGATGTATTTAGCAAGTCTTTTTGTTGTTGTCTGTGGGTTAATTCTTTTTTCTCTTTTGGTATGCAGTGTACCACGGTTTTCAAAAAATTCCTTCCACGCATCTCCTCTGGTTTGCAGCCTGGATTTATAATTCCTGATATTAAAGTACTTTGATCCAGTTATTTCATCAAGCTCTTCCCAAAGTACAGGAAAAGATACCGGTGCTCCCGATTTTCCGCGCAGGCTGTATGGTGCAACTGTAGTATGCGATTTGTGATTTCGAAATATATCAATGAGGATCTTGCCTTTTCTTTTTTCTTTGGATAATTCGAGTGTACATGTATCAGAATTTTGAGAAACAAACAAACTGGCCAATGTTTTGGAGCATTCAGCCATTTCTTCGTGGGAAGAATCGGGTACTAAAGGAATATAAATATGGAGTCCTTTACTTCCTGAAGTTTTAATAAAGGGCGCATATCCATATCCTTCCAGGAATTTTCTGAGCAGAATGGCAACCTGTTTGAGTGTTTCAAAATGCTGTCCTTCTTCAGGATCAAGATCAAAGATCATATGGTCGGCCAGGCGTGGCTTATCGATGGTGAATTGCATGGGGTGGATTTCCAGGGCAGCGAGGTTTGCGAGCCAGATCACCGCGGCATTTTCTTTGGCAACGATATAATCCAGTATTTCTTCGCTATGTTGAATACTGAATCCTGGAATCCAGTCGGGTGACCAGTCAGGTCTGGACTTGCTGTAAAATTGATGTTGGTCTATTCCATCAGGAAAGCGGATCAGGGTCAGAGGTCTGTTTTTGATATATTTCAAAAAAAGAGGAGCGACATCCATATAATACTGGATGACTTCGGCCTTGGTGGCACCAATACCCGGATACAATATTTTGACCAGGTTGCTTAATTTAAGCGATCGGCCATCTATCCTGGTATTGATTGATTTATCCATTGTTTAGTTTAAAATAGCATCACCCCATTTTTCATGCAATGGGAAACTTTCATCGAGCCCTGCTGGTAAAGTATTTCTTTACAATTTGGTGTTTCAAACATCGTGATATCAGCCTTTAAGCCAGGCCGGATTATTCCCCTGTCTTTGAGGTTTAAGGCCCGGGCTGCCCGGAAAGTTATTCCTGCAAATACTTCTGCCATGGATAATTTTTCAAAACTCGACAATATGGCTGCTTGTGTGAGCAATTGTCCCATAGGGGCACTTCCCGGGTTCCAGTCACTTGCAATAGCCAGGCTGGCACCGGCATCCAGGAGTTTGCGACAAGGTGTAAATGCACAGCCGAGTCCTAACGAAGCGCCGGGTAAAGCTGTTGCGATCGTATTGCTTTTGGCGATGAGATCAATTTCTTTTTCTGTGCTTACCTCCAGGTGATCCACACTTAATGCACCGCATTCTACCGCTACTTTACTGCCCCCTGTGGTAAACTGGTCACCATGAACCGTCAATTCCATTCCATGATCTTTTAAAGCCTGCAAGTACCTGGATGAATGATCCGTGGAAAATGCATTTTCTTCGATAAAGATGTCAAAGCGATTGCAGAGCTTATCTTCCTTTATAACTGGCAATATTTCTCTAAGGATATAATCAAGGTATTCACGCTCACCTCCATTAAAATCTTTGGGAATAATATGAGCGGCCAGGCAGGTGGCAATGAGATCAGCAGGTGTTTTTTCATTAGCTGATTTAATCGCTCTTAGCATTTTAATTTCGTTTTCAGTATTGAGCCCATAACCACTTTTCACTTCAATGGTGGTAATGCCCTGTTTCAGCATAGCGTGAATTCTGCCAGTCATAGCATCGGTTAAATCAGCTTCGGCATATTGCCTTGTGTGGTTTACTGTGCTCCAGATTCCGCCACCTGCAGCTGCAATTTCCTGGTAAGATTTACCACCATTCCTGGCAGCAAAGTCATTGGCTCTGCTCCCGCCAAAACAGATATGAGTATGTGCATCGATAAATCCAGGCAGCGCTACAGTGTTTTCACCAATTTCGTAGACAGAGGTATTTGGATTTCTTGATTTTTTTAGGTCATCAAATATTCCGATTTCTGAAATTGTATTTCCATTTATAAGGATACCAGCATTTGGAATTATTATAAGTTGTTCATCCTTTATTGCACCTTTTAATGGGAGTTGGTCCATTGTCAGCAATTGAGAAAATGGTCCAATCAAAAGTAATTCCTGCGTTTCGTTCATCTTGAGAATTGATAAGACTTTAAATAAACAAAGATAAGTTGTATAAAAAAAGCCTTCGATATCTGATACCGAAGGCTTTTATGTTATCAATGACTAAATGTTATCTTATTTCAGGAGCCGGTGTTTTTGGATGGATCGGTCCATTTTTTGCCAATTCCTGAAGAATATGCTCTACGGCTTTTTTGATTTGTGGATCTGTACCTTTGGCCAGTGCTTCATGGTCCTCTTTTACTTCGATGTCGGCATCTACACCATGACCTTCCTTAAACCAAGTACCATCAGGATCATACATCCTGAAAGTAGGGACAGTCACCCGACCACCATCTATCAATCCGGGT
>JAHHJO010000033.1:0-4284 GCA_018680275.1 Bacteroidia bacterium | reverse complement strand
GGATATTGTCAGCAGAAAGTCTATTGAATCTCAGAATGTAGTAACTATGGACCAGGCATTTGACGGTATCACCGGTGTGGATGTGACCAGGTCCAGTAGAACGAACGTACAGGCATTATCGATAAGAGGAGCCTCAGAAGTTGCCGGAGGTGGAGTAGGTAACAGGGTTCTTCTTTTAATTGATGGCAGGCCAGCATTAAGTCCTGACTCAGGCGGTGCACTCTGGAATCTTGTTCCTGTGAATTCCATTGAAAAAATAGAAATTGTAAAAGGAGCCTATTCTTCTTTGTTTGGATCAAGTGCCATGGGTGGTGTGATCAATGTGATTACCAAAGAACCTAAAGGAAGTTATTATACCCGAATCAATACGAGATACGGTTTTTATGACCGGGCACCTACGTATACGGATTATGATAATTTCGGTGATTTCTACTCTCTGGACCTGAGCCATAGCAATAAACTTAAAAATGGTTCTTACCTATTGGAGTTTTCAAAGAAGAGTGATGATGGTCACCGGGAGAAATCAAGTTTTGACCAGTATAATTTTTACGGGAAATATCATTGGAGAATTTCTAATAATAAGAGCCTCAAGATATCGGGTAATTATAATAAAATTAATAATGATACACCTGCAACCTGGTTAACTACAACAAAAGCATACTCTGTGGCTCCGCATCGGAAAGATGATTTCCAGGACCGCGAAGAATACAATGCCGATATTTATTATTCTGCAGTCAGGTCTGGAAAGCTCAAGTATACTTCACGTCTTTATTATTACAGGAATAATTCAATTTATAGCTTTAATGACAATCCGGATAACGATACCACGAATGTGAATATAGGTACTAGCCAGATTTATGACCAGACCAGTATCATGGCACAAAGGTGGGGGAACGTGACTCAGATAGATTTTAATCCAACTGAAAAGCATTATATAATAGGTGGAATTGAAGGAAGCTTTGATAAAATAGTAGCCCTGCCTGCTAATGTATTATATGGCAGGCATAAAGCTTATAATATTGGTGTCTATTTGCAAGAGGAGACTGAACTAAATGAAAAACTGATCATGACTGCAGGTGCACGTTATGACTATTATAATATTCTAAATGAATTCAGTGAATCCAATCTCAGCCCCAAGATTTCATTTGTATATAATCCAACTTCAAAATTGTCATTCAGAACATTGTTCGGTCAAGCTTTCAGAAACCCGTCAATTGCAGAAAGATTTATAAAGTTTGAGCAGGGTGGTGGCCTGGAGTTTGTACCTAATCCTGATCTGAAGTCAGAAAAATTAAAGTTGTCAGTAGAACTGGGAGGCCGATACAGGATCGGAAACAAAGGCTTGTTTGACCTGGCTTTCTTTTATAATGATTATAGTAACCTGATCTCTTACTTGCAGGTAGCCAATCCTGAAGGAAAACTATTATACCAGGTCGTAAACTTGAATAAAGCCGTAATGCAAGGTTTTGAAACGAGTATCAGTTATACTGTTTTAAAAGACTGGAATGTAAGATTGGCATATACATATCTTGATGCAAAAGATACATCCGATGACAGGTTAAACTCGACACTTGCGTACAAACGAAAACATAGTATTCACCTGAATACAACTTACAATTATAAAGAGCTGGCATTGCATTTTAATGCAAGGTATAAGAGCAGGATCGATGAAGTGTTTATTTATCCTGGTTCAGAGCCGGAGGGATATTTTCTTGCAGATACCCGGGTAGATTATAAATTTAAAAACAGGTATAGGCTGTTTTTTACAATAGACAATATAAGCGATACTCAATATGAGGAGATAGAACGCTACAGAATGCCGGGACGATCCTATTCAATTGGTTGTAGTTTTGATATAAGCGGGGATGATTAGTGTTGAGTTATGATTTAATGAGTCTGATTCTTTTGAAATAATCTTCTTTAAAGAATTGGTCGTTGAGCCAGGATATTGTAACTATATTAAACAACAATTTTACCAATTTTGAAGTCCTTTAATCAATTCCTGATATTATTTGGAGTACTCATGTTATTGAACAGTTGCCGCACTGTATATACACCAAATATGCATAATGTTCCTTTGTTCAAGGAAAAAGATGAATTCCGGGGGACTTTCGGATTCAATGATTTTCAACTGGCATATTCACCGATCAGTCATCTGGGCTTGATGATGAATGCACAATATCATAATGGCGGATCTTATTCTGAGCCTTTTGAAGATGGAAGTGCCAGGAAATATTTAATTGAAGGCGGAATTGGATATTACAGGAATTTTGAAAGATCGGGTGTGTTTGAATTGTATGGAGGAGGAGGGTATGGTGGTGTATCTTTTGATCATAGTTCCGATAGTGAATTTAGTGCTTACAATTCGAAACTAAGCCGTTTTTTCATTCAGCCTTCTATAGGATTTACTTCCGAATTTTTTGATCTTTCATTTTCGATGCGATTTATTCGTCTGAATTATTTTGATCATGATATTTCAGAATATGAGCCCGGTTCAGTGTTTGATGAAGACTATGACCTTAGAGAATTAAATGATCATATCTATACTTTCCTGGAACCAGGTATTACATTAAGAGCAGGATGGAACCAGGTTAAATTTCATATGCAATTTGTAAGGACACTACAACTGAATGACTTATCGCTCAACCACAGAAGAGGGATTGTAAATATCGGGGTACATGTCAATTTTGCATCAAGATATTCAATCGAGAAAGAGGAAAATAAACAGTAGAGATAAAAAAAGCCGGGTAAAGATTCCCGGCTCTTTATTTTATTTATTCTAATATTTTGTCGACTCTCATCTTTATATCCATCTGGTGATATCCGTTTATATCATCCATGTTTTTTGCTTTTTTAACACGTTTCTGGATGGATTTTAAAGACCCCAGTGCAGCAGCTTTGATGTCACTTATGACAACATTATTGCCATCTTCTTCTACCAGGTTTTTCATCCTTTCGATATAGTATCTCTGAAGGTTCCGCTGGTACACATCATTGTTTTCCATGACAGACCCAAACAGGTAGTTTTCGGTATCATTGAATAATTCATATACTGAGTAGGCCTGTTTACCGTTTAAAGCTTCATTCTCGATCATCCTGTTGAGTCTTCCGGTATTAAATAACTGGCGAAGAACGCCTGACTGCAAGCTTTTGATTCTGTCAATCGCTCCATCTTCTTCAAATTTCCTGGTCAACTCATCATCAATCATCCATTCAGGACTTGTAAACAAGTGCTGATTCAGAAATGCCATCGCTCTTTTTTGATTTGTTTTGCTCTGATGCGTGTAGGTGTTCTCTTCCTGATCTTGCGATTTACTGATTTCTATAACCCCGCCGACATTGGCAATCACATGACCGAGATATCGTCTGAACTGGCTAAAAACCTGTTGATAGAGGTCACGGATCTGATCGTAATCTTCACCTTCTTCGTAGCCCCATTCTGCAATATTTGGAACAATACGCTTCAGGTTTTTAATACCCAGCTCACTGGCATGCATGGCATCGTCACCGAGGTCTTCTGTCTGTGAGGTCGGATCCAGTGGTAAGCCCCTTTGACGACCGTAACGGTATAAAGGGTTATCTGCTCTTTCTTTAATCCACTCATTGAGGATAGGCTTTTCATCAAAGCGGTTGGATGCCTCAGGAATCAATTTATAACCATACACGATAGACCAGTCGTCATATGGACCGATATCCGGCATCAAGCCGACATCCCCATCTTCCGGTTGTGCGACATAGTTGAACCTGGCATAATCCATAATACTTGGCGCTGTGCCCATTTTCTTTGTGAAGGAAGGTGAACGGAGAGAATCAACAGGGTAGGCGACACTTGAACCCATGTTATGAGGTAATCCAAGGGTGTGTCCTACTTCATGAGCTGATACAAAGCGTATCAGTCTTCCCATGACTTCGTCTTTGAAATTCACCCCGCGTGCTTCAGGATTGATGGCTGAGGTATGGATAAAAAACCAGTTCCGTAACAATCGCATGATATTGTGGTACCAGATGATATCTGATTCAAGAATCTCGCCAGTCCTTGGGTCATGGACATGAGGTCCCATCGCATTCTGGATATCCGTCGAAACATATCTGATCACAGAGTACCTCGTATCTTCCGGTGACCAATCCGGGTTTTCTTCAGGGCTTGGTGCTTCCAGTGCATAGATTGCATTTTTAAATCCTGCTTTTTCAAAAGCAGACTGCCAGTCGTTAACACCCTGCATCAGGTATGGCACCCATTTCTTTGGTGTCGCCGGATCTATATAATATACGATAGGCTTGATC
>JAHHJO010000143.1:0-5681 GCA_018680275.1 Bacteroidia bacterium | reverse complement strand
AAAATTCAAAAAGAAAAGGAATTACTAAAAAAATGAAAATTCTTTTCATCCTTGAAAATTACTATCCTAACATTGGTGGCGTAGAGACTCTTTTCAAAAACCTTTCTGAATCTCTTGTTAAAAACGGGTATGAGGTCACCGTACTTACAAACAGGTTTTCAAACGATCTTCCCCTAAGAGAAGACATAAACGGCGTGAAGGTCATCAGGACTCCGCTTAAAAACCGTTATCTTTTTACCCTTCTTGCTTTCTTTCCTGCAGTAAAACTGGCCGGAAAATTTGATCTGATACATACGACATCATACAACGCCGCTATACCTGCTTTTTTTGCTGGTTTGGTCAGAAGGAAGAAAACAATAATAACCTTTCATGAAGTATGGGGTCGATTGTGGTTTGATCTTCCATTCATGAGTAAGACGGTATTATGGCTTCACTACCTCTTTGAAAAGATGCTGTTGAAATTTCCATTCTATAAGTTTGTTGCCGTTTCAGAATATACCAAATCAAGGTTGGTGGAAGAAGGAATTCCTAAAGAGAAGATACGGATGATCCACAATGGTATTGATTACGATGATTACCCGGTCCGGTTAAATCATGAGAATTCAGGAAAGTTTCGCTTTCTATATTTCGGGAGACTGGGCATATCCAAAGGTCTGGATATACTACTGCAAAGTATTGATATGCTTGCCAGAGAGAGGGATGATTTTGAAGTTGTACTTATCATTCCTAAGACACCGGTTAAATTTCACAATGTTATCCTGGGCCACATATCAAGACTGAATCTGGATAATCATATCATTATAAAAAGTGAATTAAGTGCAGATGATCTGGCCAGTGAGATCAACAGTTGTGATGCTGTCGTTGTCCCTTCTTATAGCGAAGGCTTTTGCTATTCCGCAGTGGAATGCATGGCTATGCAGGTTCCATTAATAAGTTCAGGTGGCGGGGCCTTATCTGAGGTTGTCAATGGCCAACATATTCAGTCAGCTTCTATAAGCCCTGAATCTTTCAAAGATGCGATGGTGAAAGCAATGAATAATGAATGGGATTATACAGAACGCAAGTCATACCATCTACATGATTCTGTAGATAATTATATGAAGATGTACAGCCAACTGGAGCTTAACTGACTGCCCAGACACCCTGATTAACTGGCTTTCTATATATGAATCACCAAGATTCATCTAAACAATCACAAAAAAGCTTTCAAGATGTGTAACTTACAATTTCATAATTATGGAAGTACTACGCATCAATGAAATCTCCAAGAACTACGGCTCAATCAAAGCCCTCGATGGCCTCAGTCTGACTGTAGAAAACGGCCAGGTCCTGGGTATCCTTGGCCCTAATGGAAGTGGAAAAACGACCACTCTTGGAATTATCCTGGGCATCTTAAGACCCAATCATGGAAATTTCACATGGTTTGAAAACCGGTATCACGGAAAACACAAACTACATATAGGATCTATCCTGGAGACTCCCAATTTTCTGCCTTATCTCAATGCTGATGACAATCTAGATATTGTCAGACAGATCAAAAAGATAGATAAGCAAAATTTTGATGAGTTGCTCGATATGGTCAAACTCAGGCAACGAAGAAAATCTCCATTCAAGACTTATTCACTGGGCATGAAACAAAGGCTGGCCATTGCAGCAACCCTTATAGGTGATCCCCAGGTTGTCATTTTTGATGAGCCAACCAACGGACTTGATCCGGAAGGCATCGCTGAAGTCAGAAGTACGCTAAAAGACATTGCGAACCAGGGGAAAACAGTCATCATGGCCAGTCATATCCTGGATGAAGTAGAAAAAATCTGCAGTCATGTTGCCATTCTCAAAAAGGGCAAACTACTTGCTACCGGACCGGTAGGATCGATACTTTCTAATGATATGACTTTGGAAATCAGTGCGGTAAATATGGATGCTTTGATTGGATTCCTTAGAAGTAATCCAATGATTAAATCTTTTACAAAGACCGAATCATTCCTGGAATGTATCGCAAGTGATGAACTTGATATTGCTGCTCTGAATGTTAATGCATTGGAGCATGACATAAGAATCAACCATTTAGTCTCAAGAAAAAGAAGACTCGAAGAAGAATTCCTTGAAATAACCGGTAATGAAAACTAGGGAAAAATGCTACGATTAATCAAACTGGAATGGTCCAAGTTCAGCAAGAACACAATCATTGTTCTTCTTTTCATTTTTTTCATTTTATTCTTTCCTGCTTCCCTGTATATCGGGAAATTAATGCCTGATCTTCCTTCATTTCTTCCGGGCAGGGAAATATTCTTCAACTTTCCGACTGTTTGGGAATACTTGGGTTATGCCGGAAACTGGACAGTGTTCTTTTTTCTGGGTGTCTTGGTCATATATACTGTAACAATTGAGGTGAACAACAAGACGATGAGGCAATCCATCATTAATGGATTATCCAGAAACGAGTTTTTTGCATCCAAAATGATTAATATAGTTCTACTGAGCACATTTGCCACACTATTCTACTGTATTCTTTCGCTTGGTGTCGGATTTATAAATGGCGAAAATGAGAGTCTTTCCTCTGCATTTGACAACGACTATGCAATTCCACGTTTCTTTCTGATGTCATTTTCATACATGAATTTTGCTATTTTTCTTGCATTGATCTTCAGGAAATCAGGAATCGCAGTTTTCCTGTATTTGACATATGTGATGATCATCGAGATGATTTTAAGATGGGTCGTTCATATGAAAATAGATAATTCTGAGCTGATCAATTATTATCCAATGAATGTTACAGAGGACCTGATGCCCTTCCCTTTCCTGAGATATGCTGATTTCATACAAAACAATGAAATTGAATTTCCGATCCTGCTAACAACACAGGAGGCTGTGCTTGCAACATTAGCTTACTCCTTTCTGTTTCTTTCTATAAGTTATATTACCTTTATGCGAAGAGATATCTGATTTGATTAAACAAGTTCTTGTATCCGGCTCAGAGGGTCAATTGGGAAAGGCATTACAATCCCTCAGCAAGGAATATACACAATACAGTTTCGATTTCTTCGACAGGCAGAAACTGGATCTTGCCTCCGAATCCAGCATTCAGTCAATTTTAGAAAAACCATACGATTTTTTTATAAATACAGCAGCCTATACTGCAGTGGACAAGGCAGAATCTGAAATCGACAAATGCTACATGGTAAATACCGATGCTCTAAGGCTGATCACAAAACATGCGCACCCTAAAACCAAAATCATTCATTTCTCGACAGATTATGTCTACCATAATGATGAAAGAGTGCCCATGAATGAAACCATGCCTACTTTTCCAAAGAGTGTATATGGGAAGAGTAAATTGGCAGGTGAGGAAATCCTGATTAAAGAAAGGCCAGATTCGATAGTTGTCAGAACGTCATGGGTATACTCCGAAAACGGACATAATTTCGTGAAGACTATGCTTCGTTTGGGCAAAAAACTAGACCATTTGAAAATTGTAAGTGACCAACTTGGCGCACCAACTTATGCCATGGACCTTGCAGATATAGCTCTGAAGTTAACAGATAATTACAAGGCCGGAATATATAATTATGCCAATGGTGGTCAGACAAACTGGGCAGATTTTGCCCGGGAAATATTCAGACAAAGCGGGATTACTTGTGAAGTCAGCAATATATCTACTGAAGAATTTGGTGCCGCTGCGCCCAGACCGCAATGGAGCGTAATGTCAATGGAAAAGATCAGCCAGTGGCTTGAAACAGATATTCCTGACTGGAAAAATAGTTTGCGGAAATGTCTTTCAAGAATGGATTAAAATTGAACTGGGAAATGTTTTTTTAATAAATTGAGTTAAAGAATCTTTTTGAGTCATAGCGTCAAAATATTTATTTGTTTTCTGTTCGTCATCCTTGCATCCAAAGGAGCACATGCAACCCATAACAGGGCCGGTGAAATCACCTATGTTCAGATTGGTCCCTTAACTATTGAAGCTACAATAACAACTTATACCAAAGCAAGCTCAACTTCAGCAGACCGGGACAGTCTCGAATTGTTTTGGGGAGATGGAACAAGCACCCTTATTCCAAGATCCAATGGTAACGGTGAAGGTGAATTAATACCCGGAGAAGATATCAAGGTAAACAAATATATTGCTACCCATACATATCCTGGAAGAGCCACTTACAAATTATCCTTCAGTGACCCAAACAGGGTAAACAATATTCAGAATGTCAATTTTCCAAACTCTGTAGATGTCAGGTTCTATGTTGAGACCAGTTTTACTTTTACCAATACTCAATTCCAGGGATATAACAATTCGGTGGTATTACTTCAGCCTCCTATAGATTATGCCTGTGTAAACGAGAGATTTGTCCATAATCCCAATGCTTATGATCCTGATGGAGACAGCCTCTCTTTTGATCTCGTTGTTCCGCTAGAATCTGAAGGTGTGGAAGTTCCCAAGTATGAATATCCCAATGAAGCTTCTCAACCCGGTCCGGATAATTTAATTTCTCTTGACCCGATCAGTGGTGATTTTGTCTGGGATGCACCCAAGTCACCCGGAGAATATAATATTGCTATCAGGATAAACGAATACAGAAATGGTATCCTTCTGAATTCGGTCATTCGTGATATGCAGATCTTTGTAGATATATGCACAAGCAGTCCGCCTGAAATAGAAGTAATTGAAGAAATATGTGTCATTGCAGGGACAAGAATAGATATCCCGGTAACAGTTGCGGACAGAGATGAATCCGATCTTGTAAGATTAAGTGCAACCGGGGGACCATTCCTACACCCTGTCTCCCCTGCTGGTAAAATTGAGCAGGAGATTTATTCACTTCAGCCGCAGACAACAAGATTTATCTGGGATACAAAATGTGAGCATGTTTCCGATAATTATTACCAGGTGGTTTTTCGAGCCCAGGATAATTCACGGTCAAGTACGGGTATTGCTGTACTCAAAACGCTCAGAATCAAGGTTATAGCACCTCCTCCGGAAGGACTGGAAGGTGAATCTGTCGGTGAAAAAATTAATTTAAGATGGGACTATAACTATGCCTGTAAAGAAACCGTTGATGACTATTTCATCGGATTCAGTGTATGGCGAAAGATCAATCCCAATCCATTTGATCCGGACAGTTGCGAAACTGGTCTCGAAAATCGTGGTTACGAAATTGTTGAATTCCTCACATTGGAGAATGATGGTATTTATTACACCCACACGGACGATGTAAACCTTGAAAAAGGCAAGATCTATTGTTATCGTATCCTTGCGCATTTTGCTCAAAAGACGCCCAGTGGCAATCCATTTAATATTGTTGCAAGTAAGGCCTCTTCTGAAATTTGCCTTCAACTCAACCAGGATATTCCTCTTATTACCAAAGTTTCAGTGAGTACTACGTCGCGAACAGCAGGTGTCAATGAAATTCAATGGATAAAGCCTATTGCTGAAGACCTGTATACGATCGAGAATCCAGGCCCTTACCGGTATCAGCTTACCAGGTCAACCGATGGCGTGAATTATGATGAAATTCCAGGTGCCAGTTTCAGCGCGCAGTTTTTCAATACACCGGTAACGGATCGATTTACAGATATCAATCTGAATACCGAACAAGTGCAGTATTATTACAAAATTGATTTTTATTCTGCTGGCAGCTTTTATGATTCGTCTCTTTCTGCGAGTTCTGTTTTCCTTGATA
>JAHHJO010000523.1:0-7714 GCA_018680275.1 Bacteroidia bacterium | reverse complement strand
GATTAGTCCTTGCTGTCTTGATTGCTGTAGTGATTGCCAAACCACTTGAGCTCAAGATTTTTGAAAGCGAGATTAATGCAGAGATTGAATTGATGCAACAGGAGAGTTATATGAACCAGGAAAAACTGCTTAATGATCGATACAGTGGAGAAAGAGAAAGACTGCTTCAGGAAGTTTCAGAGCTGAAATCAGAGATAGATAATAAAACAACTGAAAGGAATAATCTTGACCAATTAGCCATAGAAGAAGCGGATGGAACCGGCGGAACCATGCAACGAAATATGGGCCCGATATATAAAATAAAGAAAGCTGAAGCAGACAAAGCCCAAAGTGAACTTGATATCGTCGTTGCACAAAATCAACCCCTCATTGATCAAAAACAAGATCAGCTATTAGCTCTTGATAGCAAGAGGTCAACAGAACTTGCTGAAATGAATAGGGTAGAATTGACTGGTTTGGCATCGAGGATTGAGGCGATGGACAGATTAGCTAAAAAAAGTAATGCCATTATGCTGGCGGGTATCTTTATTATGCTCCTTTTTGTCGCTGTAGAAACTTCACCAATCTTTGTCAAACTTATTGCGGAAAGAAGTCCCTATGACTACGTTCTTAATAAGCATGAACACAGTTTCAGGATGAATCATGAAACATTCGTCAGATCACTCTCTTTACAAACAGAAAATAAACTCAAGTTTGATCAGGAAACTGGAACTTTCAAAACAGAAGTAGCGATTGAAGCTGAAAAGGAAATCGCACAACAAGCTATGAGGGAAAGACTTGAAGAACTTAAATCAGAACCACTCACCTGGAAGGAGCTGCTCAAGAAAGGTAAGCTGTTTGAAATTAATTGAGTAAAAGCACTCTTTCTATGAAAGACCTCCCTTAATATTAAAGGATCTTTATTTTAATGACCCTTACCGGACAATTTTTTGCTGCAATCATATTTTGATCATATTCTTCTGTGGAAACATTGACTTTATAAATGTCTTTCTTTTCCGATGCACCTATCAAATGACATCTGCCATCTTTTTTTGATACACGCCAACGATCAGGGGCAGCTTCGACACAAGCATTACATCCAATACATTTTTTTCGATGAAACAGGATCTGAATCATCAGGTCTCAATTATTTTGTAAAGTTTGCTGGAAGGACGAATAACCTCATTTACTTTCAGTGAAAAGTGATCACCTTTAGTTACATTGTCTACAGGAGTGTCCTCAACTCTCATTTCTTCTACTTTAAATTTTATCACACCGAAATCAGGTCCGGTAATCATAATAAGGTCACCTTTATTCAGATTATGTGACTCTATTTTGAATTCACCTACCTTTATTTTATTGTAATACTTCACACCTTTGCCTAGAAAAATCTTCTTCTCAGTGGCTTTGGACCCATAAGCATCATTCCATTCTCCCATTTTACGTCCGAGGTAATAACCGTCCCAGAATCCCCGATTGTAGACTGTGGAGAGTCGTTTCATCCAGTCAGTAATCTTTTCTTCTGAATACGTATTATTTTCTATTGAAGCCAGTGCTTCTTTATAACACCTGACAACCACATCTACATAATCTGCGGATCTGCCGCGTCCTTCAATTTTTAAAATGCTTACACCACTATCTATGATCTTATCCATGAACCCAATTGTACACAGATCTTTTGCACTCATTATATATTCATTATCAATTTCAAATTCAACCCCATCTTCTTTATCAGTAACGATGTATTGCTTTCTGCAGTTCTGTATGCATGCTCCACGATTGGCAGAGGCGTTGTGAGAATGGAGGCTGAGATAACATTTACCTGAAACAGCCATGCATAATGCACCATGTGCAAAAACTTCAAGCCTGATCAGATTACCGGACGGCCCTTTAATCTGTCGGCGTTTGATCTCTCTTGCTATTTCGGCAACCTGCCTGAGACTGAGTTCCCTGGATAAAACCATGACATCTGCAAACACAGAATAAAATTCAACGGTTTCAACATTTGTGACATTGGTTTGAGTAGAAATATGAACCGGCATTCCAACCGATTTGCAATATGACATGACAGCATGATCTGATGCAATAATTGCAGAAATCCCGCTTGCTCCAGCTGTATCGACAATCGACTTCATCAGGGCAATATCATGGCTGTAAAGGATCGTATTTATAGTCAGGTAAGACCTGATATTGTGCTTATTGCAAATATTACTTATTTCCTTCAGATCATCCATGGTGAAATTAATGGAGGAACGGGATCTCATATTTAGTTGTTCCACGCCAAAGTATACTGAATGACAACCTGCATTAATTGCAGCCATTAATGATTCATATGATCCTGCAGGAGCCATTATTTCTACTCCGGAGTTGCTCATTGTATAATCCTGGAATGTAGTAAAGTGAACATATTTCTATCTCTTAGCTTAAGAACCAGAATTAGCACCGCGCTGATTTCCTTTTTTTCCCAAGACGCCCTTTATCGACGACTTTCTGAATATAGTCCGGTGAAAAAGGAACTTTACATGCAGTTCCACCCGCATCAACATGTACCTTTCCAATAGTTTCTCCTAATTCTTTGGCTTTATTAGTTAAAGGCGGGTAATAGCAACCAACCGCAATGACAAATCCATTCATAACATACCGAACCCTGTTCTGTGCCTCATGGATATTGTTTTTAACACGATCGAGAAGGCCATCGATCATTTCATGATCCAGGTTTTCATCTTCATTCAATGCAATGTAACTTGCAATTGTTGACCAACCTGCAGCAGCAATTTCTTCTTTTTTATTTTCCATCCACTTGAGTCCAAGCTCAATGGCATACTTCGATTCAGAAGCTACCCATGGTACAGTATATTCACTTAAGTAAGACCAATACGCTGCTTTCACCCATCTGTTCAGATCCGCCTTCGTCATTTTGGTTTCATCTGCCATCAGGCCAGCGAGATACATGGCATCGGAATTTCCAGTCGCATAAAGCTCAAGTGATAGCTCATAGTTCTTTTTAGTCTTTTTGAGTATTTTTTTAAGATCCTGGACTTTTACTCCATAAAAGGGTTCTTTAGCTCCATGTTTCATCAATACTTTCTTTGTATTCTGATCTCCGTAGGATGCCAACTCTTTCATGACTTCATCTTTGGTCATAGTTTGTTATTTTGTTACAAATTAAGAAGAGTTTCGGATTTCGGAATGAAGAACCTGAACGAAATTTGATTAATTAATTCATTGAATGAATCACAGATGGCAAGTAAAAAAGAGATATTGAATAAACTACGAATTCTGATCACCCAGAACTTTGACAACATTGAAGATGCATTTCATTTTTTTGACAAAAACGGGGACGGACAACTGGAGAAAAATGAATTGAAAAATCTGATTCGGCAAGCAGAAGTGAATCGTATTTTCAGTGGTATTGTAGCATCAAAAATGCTCAATGAACTTGATAATAATGATGATGACAGGTTTAACTGGAAAGAATTCAAAAAGGCTGTAAACACATTGCTGAATGAAGTATAATTATTAGTTTGCAATGTAAGCTCAGGCTATTTACAACATTTCAGAGAATTTCACGGAACTCTTTATTGTTCTTTTATGCTTAAAAGGAAGTCTGGATCACTTGAGATTGATACCAAAGTCTGAAGCTTAGCATCCGATATCTTCGTTCCATAATTCAGGATTCTGCTTTATAAAATCCTTCATCATATGAATACACTCTTCTAACTGCAGGTTTATAACTTCTGTTCCATGAGATTCCATAAATGCCTGTGAACCTTTGAAGTTGACATCTTCACCTACAATGACTTTGGGGATTTTGAATTGAACGATTGTGCCACCACACATATAACAGGGCATAAGTGTTGAATAAATGGTGCAACCTTCAAACGTAGCTATACGCCCGGCGTTATTCAGACAATCCATTTCTCCATGAAGAATAGGATTGTTTTCCTGTACACGCTTATTATGTCCCGATGCTATAATCTCATTATTTCTGACCAATACGGATCCGATAGGGATGCCTCCTTCACTAAGGCTTTTACGTGCCTGCCTTATTGCTTCCTCCATGAATGGGTCTGTCATTTTCTTTTGTTTATAGCATCTTGTATTGTTGGAACTTCATGATGCAGACCACCTGCGCGCTTATCGTCAAAACTATCAGGGACATCATTAGAATCTGTTCTTTGTTGCCATGTAACTTCAGGATGGCCAGAATCTCTGACTTCCATCGTGATACAATTTTCTACAGGACATACAAGTGAACACAAATTACACCCGACACAGTTTTCCTCAATAATTACCGGTTTACGATTACCATTATCGGAAGGAATGGCGATGGCTTGATGTGCTCCGTCATCACAGGCGATATAACAAAGATCACAACCGATGCATTTGTCCTGGTCAATGTTTGCTATCACCTGGTAATTCAGATTCAGATCTTTCCATTCTCTTACATTCGGTAACGCTTTTCCACGAAAATCTTCAATTGTTTCAAATCCTTTATCAAGCATAAATTGATGAAGACCACTTTCCATTTCCCTGACTATACCAAAACCATAATGCATCACTGCTGTGCATACCTGTACATTTGAGGCGCCCAACAAAATGAATTCAACCACATCCCGCCAATTCTCAATACCCCCAATGCCAGATATCGGAATGTGCCTGGTTTGACTATTAATCGCCAGTTCCTTCACCATTTCAAGAGCAATAGGTTTAACCGCTGGGCCACAATATCCACCATTGGTGCCTTTGCCATCAACGACAGGATAAGGCGCAAAACTATCCAGATCAATCCCTACTATACTTTTTAATGTATTGATCAATGAAAGCGCATCTGTGCCTCCATTCGCAGCTGCTGCCCCCGGATCGACAATATGTGAAATATTGGGAGTCAGTTTTGTAATTACAGGTACTGTCGCTGCATCCTTGGCCCATTCAACGATCGTTTTCAAGACAGCAGGTTCCTGTCCGACTGCCGAACCCATGCCACGTTCACACATACCATGAGGACATCCGAAATTCAATTCAATCCCGTCTACGCCTGCATTTTCCACATCTTTTATGATCTGTCTCCATTCTGCGCGTGATTCAACCATTAATGAAGCCACAACCGCATGATCAGGCCAGTATTTTTTAACCTCTTCAATTTCTTTAAGGTTATCTGAAAGTGGTCTGTCTGTAATAAGTTCAATATTATTGAATCCTGCCATCCGGGTACTCCTGTAATTGATAGAACCATATCTGGAAGAAACATTTATAACCGGAATTCCGAGTGTCTTCCATACAGCACCGCCCCAACCGGCATCAAAGGCTTTCTGTACCTGGTAGCCAGAATTAGTTGGTGGCGCTGAGGCCAGCCAAAATGGATTAGGAGACTTTATTCCTGCGAGATTTGATCTTATATCCGGCATTTGAGATTATTGTTTGTTTGATAAATAATTGTGAATACCAATTGCAGCACTTTTACCTTCAAAGGCTGCATTTACGACTTCTGCGCCACCATTGACCGCATCACCACCAGCAAAATATTTTGGATTATCGGTCTGATAGTTGTTTTCATCAACCGAAATAGTATTTGATCTTCCCAGTTGAAGTCCATCAATTAATTCCAGGAAAGCTGAATACTTCGTTTGTCCATTTGCCTTAATAACCATATCACATTCCATGTCAAATTCACTGCCTTCAATGTGGCAAAGTTTACCTTCCTTGATCTCTGTTCTGATGAATTGAACACCTTCAACTTTATCCTCACCAAGAATGACAATGGGTTGCACATTAAACAGACTGTCAACACCGGAACTGATCATCAGTTTGTATTCAAAATCATAAGCCTTCATACCTGATTTATCACGGCGATATGCCAAAGTAACTTCTTTTGCTCCCATCCTGGCAGCTTCAGAGCCGGCATCCATAGCTGTGTTCCCGCCTCCAATGATAATCACCCTGTCCGGCACATGGATATTTGAATGGCGCATCCTTAATTCCCTGATAAACTCAACAGCACCAGTAACACCTTTTAGTTTTTCGCCCTGAATTCCCAACTCAGATGTGGGTCCCATGCCTATGCCCAGGAAAATGGCATCATATTGCTCTTCCAGTTCATCAAGTTGTTCTTTCGATGTTATTCCATGTTCATAATGAATATTAAAACCTAATTGGGACTGCAAGTAAGCCACTTCGTCAAGAACTTCCTTGTTCGTGATCTTGTAAGGTGCAATTCCATAGACTGTCAATCCTGATGGTTTTGAACTTGCTTCAAATATATCAACAGAATATCCCAAAACGGATAATTCTGCTGCACAAGCAAGACCGGCCGGGCCGGAACCTATGATCGCGACTCGTCCTTTGTCAGCTGAATTTGTTTTAAATAATTTTTTGCCTTCTGATATTGCATTCTGTGTCGCATAATTCTGTAATCTGCCTATCTGGATGACCGGTACATCCTGATGGGTATGCACACATGCACCTTCACAAAGAACCTCGGTAGGACATACTTTACCACATGCATTCCCCAACCAGTTAGAATCATATATCGTTTGTGCTGCACCGGTCGTATTTCCTGTGTTGATTTGTTTTATAAATAATGGAATATCTATACCTGTTGGACAGGCCTTAATACAGGGAGCATCATAACAAAAAAGGCAACGGGAACTCTCATAGAATGCTTCAGATGCATTCATTAAAGGTTTTTTCTGTGCAAAGTTTTGCTGAAACTCAACTTCGGATCCAGGACGTTTATACTCGGCCATGTTTTTTCGGTTTGTGGTTTGTGTATTGAATTACACGCTATTCTTGAGAAAATTTACTAGCAATTCGCAATTTAAGTTAAAATAATTTTTGGAAAGGCATTGAGCAAGCCAGGGATTACTGATTCCAAAATTTGCTTTTGCCAATGGTATACTTTTATTTAAAAATGGAAAAGTCATTTAAATGTCATGAATTAGTCTAAAATGGAATCAAGCTTTTGTAAATTAATACTGCAATGTTTATGAACAAATTGTCATATATACTTATATGATTTGCAGCTAAAAAACTTCAATGATGAAAAAGTCACTTATTTTAATCGGCAGCATTGTTATATGCTTCAATTATTCATGTGCCGAACCTCAATCTGAAAACGAGGACCCGGTCGAAAATAATACCGAACTCCTGATACATCAATTGCCGGAAGGAGATTTGGAGTTTTTTGAAATTGAAGGTTGCGAGTATATTATATTTAAAGATGGCATGGGAACCAATCATGGCTTCGGGTACCTGACCCATAAAGGAAACTGTAAAAACCCTATTCACATATACCGGGATACGAGCTCATTAAATACCGGGGTTAAAGATCTTCAGTAGAAATGTATTAAGATTTAAAAGTGTTCCTTTCTAGTATTTATTCTCTATTCATTCATACAAATACTTCCAAATTCACTTCAACACTTATTCTCTTTAAAATGACTTGAAAATCTGATCAATTTGTTTGAAATTTTGATGAAAACAATCAAGATGCAACAAAAATTTTCAGTGTACTTGCAAAGGAAACTTGATACAAGCTCTAATCAATGGAGATGTAATCATGTCATTGTAGCTACAGGAGACCCGATGCCATCTGGTGCCCAGTATATCGCTACATTTAATTCATGGGCAGCAGCGGAAGCTTATTGTGCCCAACAAGCGCAGGCAGCCGGCAATCAATTGTGGTGGGAATGGACATGCTAATGCATTGTTGAATGTTTAAGTGAAAGATCAAAGG
>JAHHJO010000405.1:0-8803 GCA_018680275.1 Bacteroidia bacterium | reverse complement strand
TGTTTTGAGGAATATAGGAATATACTTCAGCGATTCCTTCTAATGATTTGATCTCTTTGATAAATCTTTGACGTGTATCCTTGCTTTTAATATTGTCTGTTTTAAAGACAAATACATCCTTGATTACCCCGGTATTCAGCAATTCATCTCTCAGGTCTTCATTTATCAATGTCCCGGAATTCCTTATGGCTTCTTCTTTTGGAATATACTCTGATGGATCATCAATAAAGGCATGTTTTTCAATTTGTTTTCGGATCGTAGAAATATCTATATTTTCTTCTTCCGGAATTATTTCGGCTACAAAGTATTCTTCATTAAGTTTTTTATTGTTTTTTTGAAGAGATGCTATCATTAATGCAACTGCACAAATCATAAGAAAGGTGACCATATTTAAAATATATGGTACATTCTTCCGGTTGGATTTATTATGAAATAACTTTAACATGGATCACTCTAAAATATGAACATTTACATTAAACTAATTTATATATCTATTTTTTTATTATATAATTCGGGTATTCATAGCCAGACGCGTTTAAAAAATGCTTCATTTGAAGGCCAGCATGGTGATGCAAGTATGCCATTCGGATGGTATGGAGAGAGCGAAGGTACGACCCCGGATATATTGCCTGGATACTGGGGTGTATATATTGAGCCTGTGGATGGAGAAAGTTATGTAGGCCTTATTACAAGGGAGGACGGAACCTATGAAAGTATCGGTCAGAGGCTTCCTCTGCCACTTAATAAAAAAACCTGTTACCAGATGAGCGTTGACCTGGCCCGTTCTGAAGATTATTCGGGTTATAACAAAGCGATTAAACTCAGGATCTGGATATCAGATAAAAGATCGGAAAGGCAGCAATTGATTTATGAATCCCCTGTCATTGATTCCGAAGAATGGCACAACTATAAATTTGAATTCACACCTGATTCCAAGAAAACGCATATCATCCTGGAAGCATTCATTAATGATAAAGCATTATCTTACAAGGGTAATATCCTGATTGACAAATTATCTGCCATTAAGGTATGTCACAGGGCTTAATCCAATTATAAAATGAAACAATACATTCTGGCCCTAGATCAGGGGACCACTAGTTCAAGAACACTTCTGGTTGATCATTCAGGAAAAATCCTGGATACAACTCAACAAGAATTTACGCAGCATTTTCCAAAACCAGGATGGGTTGAACATGACCCGCTGGAAATCCTGGAATCTCAAATGAATACCATAGCAGAGCTTGTGCATAAGCAGGATATTTCCGGGAAGGACATTTCTGCAATAGGGATCACCAATCAAAGAGAAACAACAATCGTCTGGGATAAGAAAACAGGAAAACCGGTGTATAATGCGATTGTTTGGCAGGATCGAAGGACAGCTGATTATTGCAATGATCTTTCAGGTACAGAGTGGAAAGTCAAAATACATGAAAAAACAGGTTTGATTCTCGATGCATATTTTTCAGCCAGTAAGATTAAATGGATACTGGACAATGTGGAAGGATGCAGAGAGAAAGCAGAAAATGGAGAATTGCTGTTTGGTACAGTTGATACCTGGCTGATTTATAAGCTGACTGGAGGTAAAACACATGCTACTGATGTAAGCAATGCAAGCAGAACTATGATCTTCAATATCCAATCCCTGCAATGGGATCTGGAATTATTGAGTTTGTTTAATATCCCATTAAGTATGTTACCTGAAGTTAAATCTTCAAAGGATGATTTCGGATATGCCACCTCTGACATACTGGGTGAAGAAGTCTTTATTGGTTCGGCCATAGGGGATCAGCAATCTGCCTTATTCGGACAAATGTGTTTTGATAAAGGTATGATGAAAAACACATATGGAACAGGTTGTTTTCTTGTACTAAATACCGGTACAGAACTAAAATATTCAAGCCATCAATTATTATCAACTATTGCATGGAAAATTGATGACCAGGTGAATTATGCCATGGAAGGAAGTGTATTTGTAGGAGGCGCAGTTGTACAATGGCTTCGGGATGGACTAGGCCTTATTTCATCTTCAGGGGAAGTTGAAGAATTGATCAATTCAGTTGAAGATAATGGCGGGGTGTATTTTGTTCCAGCTTTAACCGGGCTTGGAGCTCCTTACTGGGACAGTGATGCACGAGGGAGTATTTATGGTTTAACGAGAGGTACGACAAAAGGGCATATCGCGAAGGCAGCTGTTGAAAGTATAGCTTTCCAGGTGTATGACCTGGTTGAAGCTATGAATAAAGATCTTGGATCAGACATTACAGCATTAAATGTTGATGGTGGGGCAAGTGCCAATAATTACCTGATGCAATTTCAAAGTGATCTGATCAACGCAAAAGTATTGAGACCAAAGAGTCTTGAAACAACCGCATTGGGAGCTTCATATCTCGCAGGGCTTTCTTCAGGTTTTTGGAAATCCACCAATGAACTTGTCAGCCTTCGTACTCTTGAAAAAACATTCACTCCTTCACATGAACGAAAAGAAATTGCTGAGCAGCTCAATACATGGAGGAAAGCAGTCAGCAGATCCTTACATTGGCTAAAAGATGAAAAATGACCAGGTTTTTTGCTTTTATGATCTTGGTATTATTTTCATGCCAGGAAAACAATAATATGAATATCGATATCCAGGGTCATCGCGGATGCAGGGGGCTTTATCCGGAAAACTCGATACCCGCTTTCACTCATGCCCTTGAGCTCGGTGTAAATACGCTTGAGTTTGATGTGGTTATATCCAAAGACAAGGAAGTCATCATTTCTCATGAACCATTTATGTCACATGATATTTGTCTTGATTTGAATGGTGAGGATATTTCTGAAAATCAAGCTCTCAGCCATAATATTTATCAATTGGATTATGAAGAAATCAGGCAATATGATTGTGGCTCAAAGTACTTTAATAAATTCCCGGAGCAGAAGAAATTAAAAGTATTCAAGCCCAGTCTTGATGATTTGATAAATGCGATCAGGCAAGATTCGTCACTCCCCCATTTTAAATCTGTTAATTATAATATTGAAATCAAGCGGAGACCGGAATGGGATTCCATTCACCACCCGGACTATAAGGAATTTGCCAGCCTTGTGATTCAAAAGATCAAACAGCTTGAGATTGAAGATGTAACAACCGTTCAGTGTTTTGATGTTGAGACACTTCAATTCGTTTACAGACAATTTCCTGAAATTAAACTTGTATATCTTATTGCAAACAACAATAGTCCTTTAGAAAACATGGACCTCCTTGGGTTTACACCATCTATTTATAGCCCGGCATTTCAATTGGTTGATGCTGACCTTGTGGAATTCTGTCAAAAGAAGAAAATGAGACTTATTCCATGGACAGTTAACGATATTGAAGACATGCAGGAAATGATTACTCTGGGTGTAGACGGAATCATCACCGATTATCCTGATCGATTAATTGCTTTGATCGGGAATTAGAAATCTATTGGATATATGCCTGGATTATTGGACTGTTATCAGAATCATGATAACTTTGGCCGATTATAAAACAAGAAGATTCAATAGATGAAGTACGACTTTAAATCCATAGAGCAGAGATCCCGGAAAATGTGGGATGATATGGAGCTATATAAAGTAGAAAACGATTCCAACAAGCCAAAGTTTTATGTGTTGGATATGTTCCCATATCCTTCAGGTGCAGGATTACATGTCGGGCATCCACTCGGATATATCGCATCAGATATATTTTCAAGGTATAAGAGAATGAATGGATTTAATGTGCTACATCCAATGGGGTATGATGCATTTGGTCTGCCTGCAGAAGAATATGCCTTGTCTACCGGCATCCACCCAGCCGACTCTACCCGAGAGAATATGGCCAGGTATAAAGACCAGTTAAGCAGTCTGGGTTTTTCATTTGACTGGACCAGGGAAATAGCTACGTGCAATCCCGGGTACTATAAATGGACACAATGGATATTTACCCAGCTATTCAGTCATTATTATAATAAAACCAGTGATTCAGCCCAAAGCATTGATTCTCTTGTTGAAATTTTCCAGGCTAAAGGAAATGCTGAAGTTGATGCTTCAAGCGATCAGAAAGAAATTTTTTCTGCTGATGATTGGAATGCCTGGGATGAAGTCAGGCAGGCAGAAATCCTCATGAATTACAGGCTTGCCTATCAGAAAATCGGTTATGTAAACTGGTGCGAAGAATTAGGTACTGTTTTGGCAAATGACCAGGTGAAAGATGGCATTTCGGAACGTGGAGGTCATCCGGTCGTTCAAAAACCAATGACTCAATGGTATTTGCGTATTACTGCATATGCCGACAGGTTGCTTTACGGTCTTGACAATATTGATTGGTCGGATTCACTTAAGACCATTCAGACAAACTGGATTGGCAGATCAGAAGGGGCTTCGATACATTTTAAAATAGATGGGCATGATGATTCCATAGAAGTCTTCACAACCAGGCCTGATACCATCTTTGGAGCTACTTATATGGTACTGGCTCCTGAACATGAGCTGGTGAAAAAAATTAAAACTGAAGATCAGCAAGAAGAAGTAGATCATTATGTAGCATATGTAAAAGCTAAAACCGAAATAGAAAGAATGGCGGAGAAAAAAGTAACTGGTGCTTTTACCGGTGCTTATGCCATTCATCCTTTTAACCAGACACGTATTCCAATTTGGATTGGAGAATATGTACTCAAGGATTATGGGACGGGAGCTATCATGGCAGTTCCAAGTGATGATGAAAGAGATCATGCCTTTGCCACTAAATTTGGATTGGAAATTATCAATGTAGTTGACAAAACCAATTACCCGGGTGCGGGGATGCATGACAAATTAGGCGTCATGATCAACTCCGACTTTATGAATGGAATGGAAGTCAAAGATGCTATTACACTGACTTGCCAAAAAGTTGAGGAAAAGGGTTTTGGGAAAGCTGAGGTCAATTACAAACTCAGAGATGCCGGTTTTAGCAGGCAGCGTTATTGGGGTGAACCCTTTCCGGTATACTATGATGAAAAAGGAATTGCCAAAGTCCTGGATAAAGATCAATTGCCATTGGAATTACCCGCTACAGATGATTTTAAACCTGGATCAGGAGGTAAGTCTCCCCTGTCACGTCTTACAGATTGGGTTGAAATGGATAATGGATATCGAAGAGAAACTGATATTATGCCTGCAGTAGCAGGATCTTCCTGGTATTATCTTCGGTATATGGATCCAGGAAATGATGAAGAATTCGCTTCTCAGAAGGCTGTAAGCTATTGGCAGGATGTAGATCTATATGTCGGCGGATCAGAACATGCAGTCGCTCACCTGATGTATGCAAGGTTCTGGCATAAGTTCCTTTATGACAAAGGTCTTGTCCCTACTGAAGAACCATTCAAGAAGTTAATAAACCAGGGGATGATTCAGGGGGTTATTGAATTTCTGTTCCTTGATAAAAAATCTGCGAATGTAAAAAGGTTTGTTTCTTCAGAATTAGTCAATGAGGAAAATGCATCAGATTTTGCCAAGATACCTGTTCATATTGATTTTGTATCTGAATATGGATCAAAGGATTCCTACATGGACAATAATGGTTTGGAACAGTTTCTGAATTGGCGTCCTGAATACAAGGATGCCATATTTGAAAGCAACAATGGTATTTATCCTGGAAACCAGGACATCCGGATGACCACATGGTCTGAAGTTGGGAAAATGTCAAAATCTAAATTCAATGTGATTAATCCCGAAGAAATTGTTGGAAGATATGGTGCGGATACATTTAGAATGTATGAAATGTTCCTTGGACCAATTGAACAAAGTAAGCCATGGGATACACAAGGCATAGAAGGTGTATCTAAATTTATCCGAAGATTTTGGGGATTGTTTTTCGTGAATGATAAGCTGAGCCTTGTCGATGAAGTTCCGGATAAACAAGAATTGAAAATCCTGCACCAGGTCATTAAGAAGGTAAGTGAAGACATAGAAAAGTTTTCTTTTAATACTGCAGTTTCGGCCCTTATGATAGCTGTAAACGAATTGAAGAAACTGAATTGCAGGAAAAAGGATATTCTGATTCCATTGTTGAAATTGATAGCCCCTTTCGCGCCTTATACTTCTGAAGGACTTTGGAAACTGTCAGGAAATGAATCATCAATTCATATAACAGACTTCCCTGAATATGATGAATCCTTCCTGGTTCAGGACAGCTTTGAATACCCCGTATGCGTTAATGGTAAAAAACGATTTATAAAGTCATTTCCATCTGATATCAGTAAGGATGAAATAGAGAATACAGTGCTGGATCTTGATGAACTGCAAAGATGGATTGATGGCAAGACTATCATAAAAACGATAGTAGTACCTAAACGAATGATAAATATTGTCGTTAAATAATATGTATGTATTATCCAGGCAAATTACTAATTCTGATTACCATGCTCGGCAGTTGGTTTACCGGGAATGCCCAGAATTGCGAATTGCCTGTTGTAACATATTTCAGTAATCCAACGATCAATGGATTTGATATAGAATGGATAGATTTCAATTCAAATCCAAATTATTTTGAAATAGAAATTGGTAAACGGGGTTTTGAAAGAAGATTCAGACCTGATTACAGTTTTATTCCTGGAACAACATATACATTCAATGATCTGGAGTCCGGATCAAGCTACGAATTATATATCCGGACAGTTTGTTCATCTCTTGATACTAGCTTGTGGAATGGTCCCTATTTCTATAATACTGTTATAGATAACAAGACATCCTGTGGACTCAGCCTTGCGATAGAAGATAATTCATGTCCCGGAGGACAACCGTTCCTGATATATGTAGATGGTTTTGCGGACAAAAAGATGGGACAGGATCTGGTTATTGATAAGCTGGATATGGTGATTGCCCACCCCTGGCCACCCGATTTGCTTATACAACTCGAATCCCCACAAGGCAATATCGTAGATCTCAGTCGGTTCAATGGCAACGGGACTGATGATTACGGAAATTCCAGGGATTCCCTCTGCATGGGAACAGCTTCTTTTACAGACAATGCATGCATAAGTGTTGAAGACTTTATTCCTCCCTTTACTGGGAGTTTCAGGCCTGAGACAGCATTATCAAATTTGTATACCGGTTCAAGCCCTGATGGAATATGGAAATTGCTTATATGTGATCAGGCATCTGACGATATAGGCATACTGAAGAGTGTAAAACTGAATTTCTCGGAAGAAGCATGTATCATTCCCTCCGGTTTTACGATTGTAGACATTGAATCAGATAATGCTACATTGATCTGGAATCAGCTGAACAATTGCCTGAACCTGAATCTTACCTACAAAATTAAAGGGGACCCTGTCAGTGAGGCCATCCAGGATTTTGTAGAGTGCAAAGCTGGGGAATTTACAGTTATTGACCTTTTACCAAATACAAGCTATGAATTAATAGTAACTGCACAATGCAGTGCTGATAGTAATTCACCTGAAAGTTGCCTGATAGAATTTCAAACCAGTTGCAAGAATTACAATCACCTTGAAAGTTTTGACCAGTACGGTGTATGTGATTCAATCTGTAACAGCAAGTGTGACATTCCTGGGCTTTGGTCCAATGATCCTATGAATTCTTCAGATTGGTTATTAGGTAAAGGAGAAACTTTGACTGGTTTTACGGGTCCGGATGGAGATATTAACATAACTGGTAATTATGTTTATATAGAAAATCAGCCAGCATTTTGTTCGAGTTCACAAGATATAATTCTTGTGTCCTCGTGTCTCAGCTATGATATGTCTATACCTTGCTCTGTTTCTTTTTATTATAACATGTATGGTGAGGAAACCGGTGATTTGTATTTAGAATATACTACTGATTCAATTTTCTGGTCAAAATTGTGGGAGAAATCCGGTAACCAGGGACCTGGTTGGAAATTTCAAACAGTAGAGATACCTGTTTCGTTCGAATATGGAAGACTCAGATTCAGAGCTTTAAAAAAGGAAAATGCACTACGTGCAGATATCGCCATTGATCATATTAAATTGATTGGGCCTGACACTGTTTCTATGAAGAAGTACTTTATAGATGCTGATAACGACGGATACGGCAATCCAGATATACAAATCTTCAGTTGTACTTCAACTCCTCCCATCGGGTATGTTGAAAACCAGGATGATTGTGATGATAATAATTCACAAATTAATCCCTCCGCTATTGAGATAGAATGCAATGGGATTGATGAAAACTGTAATGGTCTGATGGATGATCCAAGTGTAAATGACATTGACTTTGTCCTTGTTAATAAATCAAACGAAAGTTGTAATGGTCTTTCTGACGGGACGATCGAAATTATGGCAACAAATGGATCTGAACCATACAATTATATATGGAGCAATGGGATAAGCGGTTCTGAAATCAGTGGATTACCGGCAGGCGTATACTATTGTACTATCAGTGATTTTAACGGCTGTGCTTCTGTAACTGATTCGCTAAACATAGAATCAGAGAATGTTATGACTTACTCCATTCCGATGATTGCTCATCCATCTTGTGCTGGTATAATGGACGGCTCAGTCCTAATTTCGGTTGATGGTGGTATCGAGCCATATGTAGTGTTGTGGGATGATGGAATTGAAGGAATAGAGAGAACAGACCTCTCTGACGGGACATATCGTCCAACAATTACTGATTCCAATGGGTGTGAGCTGGTTATGCAGGAATTAGTTCTGACCGGTCAAACAGCATTAACGACAAGTGTGTTAATAAAAAGAGATATTGCTTGCAAGGGTCAGCAGAATGGTCTGATTCAGTTAGGTACACAAGGAGGATCACCACCGTATTCAATTAACTGGAGCAATGG
>JAHHJO010000492.1:0-2163 GCA_018680275.1 Bacteroidia bacterium | reverse complement strand
CATCAAGGTAACCTGTCAGGACGTGCTGGTTTATGGGTTCATCATCTACGATCAGAATATTGAATGTACCAGGAGTATCGCTGCCATCATACACAGGAATGGGTGTGGGAGCGATATCATTGCCATTATCGATATCAAAAACCAGGGCCTTGATGTCTTCGATAATTCCGGTGTGATGTTCTATAGCAGGACTCATTTCCGCATCAGGGTTCTCGAGTGGAAGTGTGAAAGTAAAAGTAGATCCCTGGCCTGGTATTGAATCAAGTAATATTGTACCACCCTGCTTTTCAATCAATTGCTTGCTGATACTCAACCCAAGGCCCGTTCCTGAGAACTCGCGTGATATGGAAGCATCCGCTTGCTGGAATTCTTCAAAAATAATTTGCTGTTTTTCAGGAGCAATGCCTATGCCCGTATCAGAAACCGATACATGCAACATCCCCTCATCAATAACTGCACTTAATTTGATATGTCCTTGCCGTGTAAACTTAATAGCATTATTTACCAGGTTATACAGCACCTGTTGCAATCGGTTTTCATCGGCCATAACCCTGGGTATATTACCATTAATATTATTGATCAGTTCAAGACTTTTGTTCTTGAGAAGGGGTTGAACCATCCTCAAAACAATTTCCACCAATATTGAAATATCTATCGGTTTGATATTGAGGTTAAGATCATTATTCTTAAGTTTTGAGAAATCAAGGATATCATTTACAAGGCTGTTTAACCTGGTGCCTGAATTGATGATAAGTGATAAGTCTTCTGATTTCTTAGAATCTTTTTCTTTTTCCAGGAGGTTTTCTGACAAACCGATGATGCCTTGAAGGGGTGTTTTCAATTCATGTGATGTATTGGCCAGGAATTGATTCTTAAGGGCATCAATTTCTTTCAGGCGCTCTACCGTTTTTCTTTCTTCTTCCAATGCTTCATCCTGAAGTCTCTTCATCCTGTATCCAAGACCCAGTGAGAAGCAAAGTATCTCACCTGTAATTCCAATGAGAGTCGGAAACAGGATCAGGGTATGACCCTGGATTACCCTCACACCATTGGCAAATATCCCAAGGAACAACAATATGGATCCCAGGATAAAAAAGAAAGCCTTTCTGTCCTTGATCCTCAAAAGAGGAATAAAGAATACCGCAACGATTATATATTGGGATATATAGAAGAAGGCAACGATCGTATCTGTCAGTGGTATGTTCCTGTTGATTGCATAATGAATAATCACAAAAGAGAATACAATAATCTTGACATAAATAAGAGACTTGAAAAGCTTGTCCCATTTGGGCAGCACCTGGTCAAGATGAAGGAAGTATCTTATGAACTGGTAGTATGCAATGTCAGCAATAGCCAGGCCAATATAATCTATGATTTGTTTAAGGATCGGATTATCTCTCACAATTAATAGGTCATGCGTGATGGCAAAATATTCCAGGTTGAACACAATCACACCAAGTATGAAAAACCCGTGATAAAGGAAAGCCTTGTCCGTGGTTCCGGTAAAAAACAGGAAATTGAATACCATCATTGTAATGAAGAAACCAAGGAATAACCACTCCATCCTGATCCTCTTGATATAATTCCATGACTGGTAAAAATCCAATTTGCTGAGTACAAGGTCTACCTCCAGGTTAGATTTATTGACCTTCTTGAGTTTGAGATAAATATCCAGCGGGTATTTATCCGGCAGATTAATATCAACCCTGTTATACTTGTTTCCGAATTTCAGTGCTTTTATCGTTGACGCATACATGGAACCACCAACCTGGCGATCCAGGATTTCCCGTTCAGGACTAACCACATACAATTCAATCTGGTCGGCATTGCCAACAAAAAGTTTCCAGTTGGAAAACACACGCTGGGTCTGCAAATTGTTGTCTACTTTGACCTTAAGCCAATGTATACCGTCAAAAGGAAGACTGTTACCGACATCATGGATTTCAAAACTTGAAGCATATTGATCCGACAAAATATCTTCGATATCAATATTATCATTTTCAACAGCAAGAACGCTCAAATGATCATTGAGAACATAACTGTCCTGAAGCTTGGTGATCGTGAAAGTTTGTTGCTGCGCGGCTAACTTGGTTCCAAATCCTGCACCAATCAAACAAATGAAAATCACGAAACAATGCCAGCACAAGGAAAGATATGTGGGGT
>JAHHJO010000552.1:0-4174 GCA_018680275.1 Bacteroidia bacterium | reverse complement strand
CCCAGGATACAGATGTCCCGGCACCAAAAAACTGGGCAGGATTATGACCAAAATATTCTCGACCGCCCTGGGTGAGCAAGGAAGACCCGCCGCCATTATTCGTCCAGTCACCAGCATTGTTGTCATTGGCATGCTGTAAAGCAACCACCTGGAATCCACCTCGAACAGGAGACCCGGTCGATGCATTCAATGTCATTGTGACATTATAAGTTGTATTGGGAGTCACAGTTGAAGGTATACCGGAAATATCTATATCACCGTCAAAACCACCACCGCCACCACCATGACAATTTGAGCATATACCGTCTCCTGGAGCTCCGGTATTACCGGCCGGGTGCTGACCGGAAAAGGAAAGAAAAAGAATGGCCACAATAATAAATGCGCCAATAGCGTGTTTTTTAGATCTGAAAGGCATGATAAATGTTTTGTAATGTTTATCTAAATTATCACTTTGCTTTTATTATTATGACACGATTCCACCAAAAGCACAAGGAACTGATTGTTTCGGACATTTCAATTGCTTTACTGAAGTAAAACTTATTTTATTGATATTTGCAGGCAGCATAAAAAATAAACATCGCATGAGACGATCTATTATTCTATTACTTTTTATTACCGGGTTTATTCATGGAAGTACTTATACACAGAATAATATAACACTTGAGAAGATCTGGAAAAACCGTGAGTTCAGCAATAAGCGTGTTCCCGGATTTAATTTCATGAAAGACGGAAGGCATTATTCCCGGCTTTCCGATAATAAGATCCTAAAATATGACCTTTTAAATGGTGAAATGGTTGCTGAGCTTCTAAATGGTCAAACATTGAAAGACAAGGCCGGGTTCAATGGAACAATCAGAAACTACAGGTTTAACAATGATGAAAGCAAGATTATAATTGAATCAGAATCAGAGTCGATCTACAGAAGATCTTCAAAAGCCTATTTCCACATTTATGATATAAAAAGCCAGGTCTTGCAAGCGGTTTATGAAGAAGACAAAGTCATGTATGCGACCTTGTCACCAGATGGTTCAAAAGTTGCCTATGTCTGGAATAACAATCTTTACTTCCTGGATTTGGAATCAGAAATCACGACACCAATTACCTTTGACGGGAAATTCAACGAAATTATCAATGGGTCAGCCGATTGGGTATACGAAGAAGAATTTTCTTTTGCAAAAGCATTTTTCTGGAGTCCTGACAGTAAAAAGATTGCTTTTATGCGCTTTGATGAAACCGAAGTACCTGAATTTACAATGACCAACTATACCAATGATGTATATCCTGAATATGTCACATTTAAATATCCCAAAGTAGGTGAAAAGAATGCATTGGTCAGTATACATATCTATGATATCCAAAATGATAAGACTTTAATAGCAGATACCAATCCCGGTCACGAACACTACATTCCCCGTATCAAATGGACCAAAAAGGAAAATACATTAATGATATACCGGATGAACCGGCATCAAAACAAACTGGAACTATTACTTGCTGATGCCAACAATGGTGCAACCAGTGTAATCGTCGAGGAGAACAATGAATATTATATAGATATTACAGATGACATCCGATTCCTTGAAAATGGAGACCAGTTTATTTGGTCAAGTGAAAAAAGCGGATTCAATCATTTGTACCTGTACAACCTCGAAGGTAGAGAAATGAGAGCATTGACTTCTGGTGATTTCGATGTGACAAGATTTTACGGTGTAGATGAAAAGAACAAACGTATATATTACCAGGCCGCTGAAACATCTCCTATGGAAAGACAAATTTACTCAGTCAATCTTCGGGGTACGGACAAAGTGATCCTTACTCCACAAAAGGGCTATAACAGCGCACAGTTCAGCAGTACATTTGATTTTTTTGTGTGCACTCACAGCACAATAAACCAGGCGCCTTCATATAAAGTATATGACAGAAAAATGAATCCGGTAAGAGTCATTGAAGATAACCAGGAGTTGATGAAAAAAGCCAGTGATGTCAATGTCCAAAATGTTGAATTTTTCAAGTTTACCACCAGTGAAAATGTAGAACTCAATGGCTGGATGATAAAGCCTGACAATTTTGATCCAGCTATCAAATATCCGGTATTAATGTATGTTTATGGAGGGCCAGGAAGCCAGCAGGTAACAGACTCATGGAAAGGCTATAATTACTGGTGGTATCAAATGCTGGCCAAACAAGGATATGTTGTAGCATGTGTAGACAATCGTGGTACTGGCGGACGTGGAGAAGAATTCAAGAAAATGACCTATAAAAATCTGGGGCATTATGAGACCATTGATCAGATAGAAGCAGCCAGTTACCTGGGAAGCCTGGGATATACTGACCAGAGCAGGATAGGCATCTTTGGCTGGAGTTATGGAGGATATATGTCTTCTCTTTGCCTTTTTAAAGGCAATGAGGTTTTTAAAGCTGCTATTGCTGTCGCTCCTGTAACCAACTGGAAATGGTATGACACCATTTATACCGAAAGATTCATGAGAACCGAAGAAGAAAATCCCGATGGTTATGCTGATAATTCACCGGTGAATTTCGTTCATAAGCTTAAAGGGAATTATTTACTTGTTCATGGAAATGCTGATGATAATGTTCATTTTCAGAATACAGCCGAAATGGCTAATGCACTTATCAGCAGTAACAAACAGTTTGACACCTATTTCTATCCAAACAGGAATCATGGAATATACGGTGATAATGCCAGGTTACATTTGTATACAAAGATGACGAACTTTCTAAATGATAAATTGAAGCACGGTAAATTGGACAACGAAGTCGTGAATCGTCCATAAACAGAGAAATGGCTAAAGGAACCAAAGAAATTATTAACAGGAAAGCGAAATTTGAATATCACTTTCTACAAGCTTATGAAGCAGGCATTATGCTCAAAGGTACCGAAGTGAAATCATTGAGAAATGGAGAAGCAAACCTGAATGATGCCTATTGCCTTTTCATGAATGACGAACTGGTCGTTAAGAATATGTTTATTGCTGAATATGAAAAAGGTAATATAAACAATCACGAAACGCGGAGAGACCGCAAACTGCTTTTAAAGAAATCAGAACTAAAAAAGATTCAGCGTCGAAGCACAGAGAAAGGATTTTCGATCATCCCTTACCGTGCTTATTTTTCAGAAAGAGGCCTGGTCAAGCTTGAAATCTTTTTGGCCCAGGGTAAAAAATCCTATGATAAAAGACAGAGTATTAAAGACAAGGATGCCAAAAGAGATCTTGAACGCATGAAAAAGCTGGATCAGTAATCAGATCCTGAACTTCAAACCTGCACCGAAAGAGAAAATATTGATTTTATCCCTGTTAGGACCCAAAGGCGATAATACATGATGAAGATATTCTGCTGATAAAAACAAATGCATGTTTTCGCCCAGGTGACGTTGTACACCCATCCCGAATTTTGCATGCATAAATATGTTTTCACTGAATCTTCCACCATTAAATACGGCCTTGGTAAATTCCTTTTGAGATAACCTGGAACGGAATTCTGTTTCCGATCCCTGGGTTCGGTAGACCGGCAAAGGTACATCGAGCTCATCACTGATATCATAATACTCATGAAGCACTAGTCCAAACTGTAATCCAAGACTACTAAATAAAGACCAGTCCTCATTCCTGATAAAATGAAACTGGCTTTGTACAGGCACTGACATCATATGATACCTGATGTTATTAAGGCTTACAACATTAATTCCTTCTTCTGTCTGGTAGGATTCCTTTACTGGATAAGGTGCATAACTGATCCTTGAATAACTTACACCGATCTGATGTTCCCATGGCCCGATGGATTTGGAATAAAATGCAGATAATGAATACCCCGGTGTATAGAGTACTTGCTCATCCAACTGGTAAATCTCGTCTCTTGGACTATTGATCGTATTGTTATTGATCATGGTACTTATACTTAACCAGTCTTCTTGCATTGAGACAGTGTTCAATGGAGCTGAAATCTGATATGACATTTCCAACCCATCATCATTTTCATCCCCTGCCGGATTCAATATTCCAAGAGTCTGAATTTGTGCAAGTTGAACAAGTGATCTTTTTGTTATTTCATTATTATCATGACTGCTCAGAACTCCTGTTTTTCCGGTTTCGGGCTCATTCGTATAAATTGATGTGCTATTAACCTGACTGCTGGATATTTCTTCCTGTAACTT
>JAHHJO010000072.1:0-13767 GCA_018680275.1 Bacteroidia bacterium | reverse complement strand
GGACTGACGGTTGATATAGATGATGGATCATGTACCGCAACAGGCGTAGCATTGGGCACAAGTATTACAAGTGATAATTGTAGTATTGGAACAGTTGTTAATGATGGAACAGAACCATATAATGTTGGTCTGAATACAATCATTTGGACAGTAACAGACCTTTCAGGAAATTCTGCTACTTGTTCACAGGAGCTTATTGTTGAAGATGGTGAAGATCCGGTTATAGTATGTCCGGCAGATCTTACTATTGATGCCAATCATGAAATGTGTTCTGCTATAAATGTCAATCTTGGAGCACCTGATACCTCTGACAATTGTATGATCTTGTCAGTTAATAATGACCTTATGGAACCACTTCCACAGGGCAATAATCTTATTACCTGGAGAATCACTGATGTGTCAGGAAACACTTCAAGTTGTGTTCAGCAGGTATTTGTCAATGATTGTGTCATGGCTATAGATGATCATGTTGAGACTGAAAATGATGAAATACTTGTTATAGATATTTATGAAAATGATATAAATGTCCCTGATAATGGTACACTAAGCTTTATACAACCTCCTAACGGAGAAGTGGTAGTTACTGATCCTAATAATACACCTGATGATCCATCAGACGATATTATGACATATATACCTGATATCACATTTACGGGTATAGATTCATTCGAGTATACTATTACAGATTCGTTTGGAAATAGCAGTACTGCCTTGGTAACTGTAACTATCAAGTATGTAGATATTGCTATACAGAAAACTGAAATATCTTCAGGACCATATAAATATGGAGACCAGGTTGAGTTTAATATTGAAGTATTTAATCAGGGATTGATTGACCTGGTGAATATAGAAGTTAAAGATTTCATTCCTTGTGGATTTAAATTTGTTGATTCAGAAAATCCTGATTGGACATTTGATCCGGTTTTCGAAGTAGCTTCAACTTTAATTACCGACAGTCTTTATATTGGTACGAGTATATCGGTTCAGATAACCCTCGAAGCAAGACCTTGTTATCACCAGGGTGGTTGGATGAATATTGCTGAAATAATCAGTATGGAAGATTTTGATGGTATTGACAGATCTGATGATGATATCGATAGTGATCCGGATGATGATCCTGACAATGATGAAATAGTTGATGATATACTTGATAATCTTGATGGTGATGAAGATGATCACGACATTGAATCCATAGAAATATTTGACCTTGCTCTTTTCAAAACCATTTTAACTCCTCCTTTTTATAATGTAGGAGATACGCTTGAATTCGAAATAAATGTTATTAACCAGGGTAATATACCTGCCACTAATATTGTAATAAATGATTATTTACCTGTTGGCTATGAGCTGGATCTGTCGGTAAATATTGGATGGGATAACAGTAATGCTCCTAATTACAAGTATACGATTATAGATCATTTGGCTGCAGGGGATACTGCCAAAATTTCCATGAAAACAATTTTACAACTTACTGAAGACCTGGCAGATGAGGAGTACACCAATATTGCAGAGATTGCAAGCGCGACAGATACCTTAAATAATGTAAGGGATGATGTAGACAGTACGCCAGATGACATTCTAGATAATGATACTGTTTCTGACGATGTTGTAACAAGCACAGATAATGATGAAGATGATCATGATATTGAGTTAATCGATCTTTTAGAGGAGTTTATATATCCATGTGAAAATGGTTGCGATATTCAGTGCAATGCATTAATCCATGTATCACTTGACGAGAATTGTATGGCGGAAATTACACCGGCAATGGGTGGAATTGGCATTCACGAAAGGTGTAATGATTATTATGATATCACTGTTTACGATGAAAACGGTATTGAAGTACCAGATGCTAAAGTAGACCTGAGTCATGTTGGTCAGGATATGACCTTCAAGATTACTGAACCTTTATGCAAGAATAGCTGCTGGGGTAATCTCATTGTTGAGTATAAATTACCACCAATAATTATTTGTCCTCCTGATCTAAGTCTGACCTGTGCTGCACTAGACCTGATGGGATTACCAGAAGCCACGGCTGCATGCAGTCCTTATAATGTAGAGTTAATCGACGAACAAAGGGAAGTATACAATTGTGATCCGGAGTATACCCATAAAGTAACAAGGACCTATAGGGCTTATGATGATTATGGAAATGAGTCAACATGTTCTCATGATATTTATCTTAAGCGTATAGACTTTAGCCAGGTGATATTCCCTGAACCAAGAACTGTGGTGAATGGCACAGCACTAGAATGCAGTGATTCATTATTGGAGTATGATGAAAATGGTATTCCACTCCCATGGTCAGGTATTACAAATGCTCCTGGTGCAGGTGTTCCTGTTTTATGTGATCCTGCATTTACGAATGGAATTGAATGTCCGTTGGACAATTCAAATAATGCTGTTCCGCTTATACCTGGCAACAATCAGCTTATTTGCGGAGCTGTTGTCAGCTATACCGATGTAGAACTGCCACAAACTTCATGCGTAAGAAAGATAATCAGGACATGGGAGATCAGGGAATGGTGGTGTAGCAATGAGAATACTACTGGTTCGGTACAGATTATTGAAATAGTTGATAGTACTGCACCAGTTGTGGAATGCCCGGACGATTTTACGACAAGTACAACCGGAGATTGTATCGCTGAAGTTAATCTGCCTTCTGCGACGCATTCTGATAACTGTAGCTTCGAATTTGAATACGGAATAAGCTATGCATCAGGATATATTGAGACTAATGGTGGTATGGCAGAACTGGAGATCGGGGACAATATTATAACTTATACTGTCTATGATGAATGTTACAATTCCGGTTCATGTCAGTTAATCGTCCATGTTGAAGACCTTATTGAACCGGTAGCCATTTGCGAACCATTTACTGTTGCATCTCTTGATAATGATTCTACAGTAGAAGTATATGCTGAAACATTCGATGATGGAAGTTGGGATGATTGTGGTATAGAAAAATTTGAGGTTAGAAGAATGGATACAAGCTGTGTCGCGAGTGATACAATATTTGGTGATTCAATTTCATTCTGTTGTTCAGACCTGGATGAGGAAGTGATGGTGGCATTCAGAGTTATAGATATTTCCGGAAACTCCAATGTATGTATGGTTAGGGTTGAAGTCCAGGATAATATACCGCCAATCATTACTTGTCCGGAAAATCTAACTATAGATTGTGGTGAAAATTATGACTTGAATAATCTTGATATCAGTTTTGGAACTTATGTAATTGAAGACAATTGTTCAGAAAGTCATATACCGGAGGAAACTGTGAACATCGATATTAATCAATGTGGATTAGGAATTATTGAAAGAACTTTCGAGATCCAGAATGATCAGGGAATTACTGTTTCACAATGCTTCCAGAATATTCATATTGTAAATTCATCTCCATTTAATGGTTCAGATATCCAATGGCCGGGAGATTATAATATTGAAGAAGGGTGCCTGAGTGATAGAATAACGCCTGAGGCATTGCCAAATGGATTTGGATATCCGTTATTTAATAATGATGATGATGAATGCTCACTACTGGGATACGATTATGTGGACAATGAAATTTCACAAGGACCTGGTATTGGACAATGTGTAGTCATTGAAAGAACATGGACGGTCATAAACTGGTGTAGCCAGGTCAACGGACAGTTCGAAAGCTGGACAAATCCTGTTCCTCAGATCATAACAATAAGCAATAGCGAAGCGCCTGTATTATCAGCTGTAGAAGATGTGTTATTTGAATCACATAACATCGATTGTGAAACCGAAGATGTATTTATTAAAAGGACAGCAAGTGACGATTGTTCCGATGTACTGGCATGGAGATATATAATTACAAATAGTGCAGGAGATACGATTTATACAGGAAGTTCACACACCATTAATCATCTGTTCGAATTTGATACATATTATATTGAATGGACGGTATCAGATGCATGCGGTAACAGCGACAGGGATGTGCAGGAACTTGTTATCAGGAGTACACAAACCCCTCATCCTATCTGTATAAATGGATTGGCGGTAAGTCTTGTCGCAGTAGATGATGATAATGATGGTATACCTGACGATGAAAGAGTTACACTATGGGCGTCCGATATAGATGGTGGAAGTTATCACGCCTGTGATAATCCATTTGTCTTGAGTTTATCCCCGGATACAACGGTTCAAAGTGTTGTATTTGATTGTAGTGATCTGGGCGTGCAAACTGTCAACCTTTGGGTAACAGATGTATTGACTGGAGCCCAGGATTATTGTAGTACTTACCTGGTAGTTCAAGATAACAACCAGGTAGATGTTTGCGAACCTCTGGAAGATGGAGCCACTGTTTCGGGGAACATATACACTGAAATCTATGAGGAAGTCGAAGATGTCCAAGTCGACTTGGGAATACCTGTATTGGTAGATTCTACAGAAAGCGATGGTCAATATGCCTTTGAAAATATGCCGCTAGGTGGTGCGTATCTTGTCACACCATTTAAGAATGATGATTTCCTCAATGGAGTGACTACGCTTGATTTAGTCCTTATTCAAAGGCATATCCTGGCACTTGAAAGACTGGACAGTCCTTATAAGATGATTGCTGCCGATATTGATAGAAGTAAACATATAACTGCCCGGGACCTGATAGAACTAAGAAAATTGATCTTGGGCATTTATACCGAATTACCGGAAAATACCAGCTGGAGATTTATTGAAGCTGAATACAACTTCCCGGATATCACTAATCCATGGATTGAAGAATTCCCTGAGAATTATGCAATTGATCAACTGGATGAAAATATGGATATTGATTTTATTGCAGCAAAAATCGGAGATGTAAATAATGACGCCAAACCACATTCTTTCAATTTGAAAGATGGAATGGAGGGTAAATCCACAGCATTGGTTCTTGATCTTGAAGCAACTGAATTATATCAGGGCGAATTGACTTCAATCAAAGTGACAAGTAGTGCATATTCAGATATTACAGGATGGCAGGGTACTCTGGAGTTCGATCCGGAAGCCATCGATATAGTTGATGTCATACCTGGAGGATTAAGTTTCACCTCCAAAGAGAATATCAATATGGCAAATCAGGATGAAGGATGGATCAGTTTTAGTTATAATGGTGAAAAAGAGGAATCAGTTAATGAAGAAGAAGTACTGTTTGAAATTATTGTAAAAGCCAATAAACAGATCAATACTAAATCCCTATTTGAATTAAGTTCACGCATTACGCCGTTGCAGGCTTACAGAGGATATGATGAAGTCATTGATATACGACTTGATTATGTATCGGAAGACAATTCATCCCTGGTCTCAATATATCCTAATCCTTGGGTGGAAAGAGCCGAAATACACTTTGCACTACAGAAATTTGGAAGGGTAGAATTCGAATTCTACGATGTAAACGGACAGTTGATATTTACGATGGCAGATCAGTATGAAGCGGGTCATAATACAGTAACAGTAGAGCGAAGCCAGTTTGTTAATTCCGGTATTGTATACGTTAAAATGAAAACAGATAAAAACATATTTGAACATAAAATGATAATCATAGATTAGAAATTATATTCGTAGGAATTTTTAAAAAGGGGCTTATTTTTGAGTCTCTTTTTTTCTTTTTATAAGAAATGCAGTTAAACAATAGTTAAATAGCTGGAAGTGGGATACAAATTAAGCTAACTTCCATTCATAATTGTGAAAACCATCATTGATAAAAAAAATAGGAAATGAATAAAAGCATATTTTCAACCCTGGTCGTATTATTTTTTACATTAACAGCATTCGGACAAAGAATTGCAATTGTAGATGTTGGACAAATACTTGATAATCTTACGGAATATAATCAGGCTCAAGCAGAAATCGACAAGATTTCAGCTAATTGGAGACAGGAGATTTCACAGGAGTATGACAAGATCAAAAGTATGTATAATAAGTACCAGGCTGAACAGGTTCTTCTGAGCGAAGAGGTCAAAATCGAAAGGGAAGAAGAAATTATGAATAAGGAGAAGGAAGTAAGAGATCTTCAGAAAAGGAGATTTGGGCCTGAAGGAGATCTGTTCAGAAAGAGACAGGAATTGGTAAGCCCAATCCAGGATGAAGTCTTTAATGCGATCCAAAAATATGCGGAATTGAAAGGCTATGATCTCATCTTTGATAAAGCTGGTTCAGCAGGACTATTGTTTGCAAGCGATGAATATGATAAAACTGATGAAATCGCTAGGGAATTAGGAATTAAAAAATGATATTTTTGCCTTTTTAAAGAAATGAAAATGAGAAAACACCTATTTATACTAACTTTTGCTTTCGCTCTTTTGAGTGTGTCACAGATATCTGCACAAAAATTTGGCTATGTTAACAGCCAGGAACTGATTCAGGATATTCCCGAGGTAAAGGAAGCGAATTCCAATATTGAAACTTACAGAAATCAATTGCAGAAGAAAGGACAGGAAATGTTGAAGTCCTTACAGGCTAAATACCAGGAATTGGAAAGAAAACAGGCACAAGGAGAAATTTCGCCCAAACAACTTGAAGAAGAAGCAGCCAGATTAAAACAGGAAGAACAAACCATTTTATCCTTTGAGCAGGAATCACAACAGAAAATTCTGAAGAAGAGTGAAGACCTTTTAAGTCCTCTCAGGGATAAAATTCAGAATGCCATCGATGAAGTTGCTGCTGAAAACAACTTCGACTATATATTTGATTACAGTACCGGTTTTGTATTGTTTGCAGATAAGAGTACTGATGTCAGTGCATTGGTTAAAGCCAAGTTAAAACAATAGAAGCTCAAAAATCCCTGGGAATATTTTTATCTGCTTAAATACATACTCCTTTCAGAATCGAGTTTTCTGAAGAAAGGATCGTTTAAGTCTTTGATAAATTGAATAGCTTCTCCTGTTGATTTCATCTCCGGCCCAAGCTGTTTATCAACATTTGGAAACTTGTCGAATGAGAATACAGGAACTTTAATCGCATAACCTTCCAGCTTTTTAACAAATTCAAAATCCTTGATTTTTTTGTTACCCAACATCACGTGAGTAGCCATATTAAGGAATGGAACCTGGTAGGCTTTTGCAATAAAAGGTGTTGTTCTTGAAGCTCTTGGGTTCGCTTCTATAACATATACCTGCTCATCTTTGATTGCAAATTGTATATTGATTAGACCTTTTATATTTAGTGCTTTGGCCAGTCTTTCTGTATACAATTTCATCGTTTCGACCACTTGCTCAGAAAGTGAGTAGGTTGGAAGCACAGCAGAACTGTCTCCTGAGTGAATTCCTGCTGGTTCAATGTGTTCCATAATACCCATAATAAGGACCTCATCTCCATCACAGATAGCATCTACTTCAGCTTCCTTGGCCCTTTCAAGAAATTGATCGATAAGTACCCGGTTGTCTGGCATATGCTTAAAAATACTGAGTACATGCCTTTCAAGTTCTTCGTCATTGATAACAATACGCATCCGTTGTCCTCCCAGAACATATGAAGGTCTTACTAGGACAGGATATGAAACCTCATTAGCAATTTTTATGGCTTTATCCACATCTTCAGCAACACCATACCTGGGATATGGAATATTCAACTCCTTTAACAAATCTGAAAACCTTCCACGGTCTTCCGCAAGGTCCATGGCTTCAAAGTCCGAACCGATAATATTATATCCTGCTTTTACGATTTTATCAGCAAGTTTCAGGGCAGTCTGTCCTCCTAACTGGACAATGACACCTTCCGGCTTTTCAAGTTCCAGTATTTCTTCAAGGTGTTCCCAATAGATAGGCTCGAAATATAGTTTGTCTGCTATATCAAAATCAGTGGAAACAGTTTCAGGATTGCAATTGATCATAATGGATTCATATCCGGCTTCCTTAACTGCTATAACACCGTGAACACAACAATAGTCAAATTCTATACCCTGGCCAATTCTGTTCGGACCGGATCCAAGGACTACGATTTTTTTCCGGTCACTGGGTATACTTTCATTTTCTGAGTCGAAAGTAGAGTAGAAATAAGGAGTCTGAGCTTCAAATTCTGCAGCACAGGTATCAACCATTTTATAAGTTCTCCTGATATTCAACTTCTTTCTTTGTTTGGTCACCTGTTTTTCCTCCACACGCATTAACCATGCTATCTGCGCATCAGAATAACCGTTGACTTTTAACTCCTTGAAGAATTCTGCAGGAATATCATCCGGAATATTAAATTTCAATAACTCGTCTTCCAATTTAACAAGACTCTTGATCTGCTTCAGGTACCAGGGATCGATATGGGTTAACTTTTTAACAGTCCTTAATGGTACACCTAGCCTGATAGCATCCTTAACTCTGTATATTCTGTCATCGCTGGCTTTCTCAAGCCTGTTTAGTATATCTTCCGTGCGTATCCATTCTTTCTTGTCTGCACCTAATCCTGCCCTGTTATTTTCCTGGCTCTGACATGCTTTTTGCAATGCTTCCAGGAAAGTTCGGCCGATGGACATGACTTCACCTACTGATTTCATTTGTAATCCGAGGATATGATCCGCTCCATAGAATTTTTCAAAATTCCATCGTGGCATTTTAACAATGACATAATCAAGAGTAGGTTCGAAGTAGGCTGAAGTTGTTTTGGTAATTTGATTTTTTAATTCATCAAGATTGTATCCGATGGCCAATTTAGCAGCAATCTTGGCGATTGGGTAACCCGTAGCTTTACTGGCCAGGGCAGATGATCTCGATACCCTTGGGTTGATTTCAATACAGATGAGTTGTTCGTCTTCAGGATTTACGGAGAATTGAATATTACACCCTCCGGCGAAATTACCCATTGAACGCATGAGTTTAATAGCCTGATTTCGCATTTCCTGGTAGGCCGTATCCGAAAGTGTCATTGCAGGAGCAACAGTAATACTGTCGCCTGTATGAATACCCATCGGATCCAGGTTTTCTACCGTACAAATTATAACAACATTATCGTTGTTATCTCTTAGTAACTCAAGTTCATACTCTTTCCAGCCAAGAACAGCTTTTTCAACAAGGACCTCGTGGGTAGGGGAGGCATTCAGGCCTCTTCTCAAAGCTTCATCGAATTCAGATTCTTCCATTACAAATCCTCCTCCTGTACCACCCAGTGTATAAGAAGGTCTGATCACAAGTGGAAATCCGATTTTTTGCGATGCATCTTTGCCTTCAAGAAAAGAGTTGGCAATAAATGAAGGTGCTACACTTAAGCCAATACTTAAGACATGCTTTCTGAATTCTTCCCGATTTTCAGCCAACTCAATAGCTTCAAGATCAACGCCTATGAGTTTTACACCAAATTCATCCCACAAGCCCTGTTTCCCCGCTTCAATTGCAAGGTTCAATGCAGTCTGTCCACCCATGGTGGCTAATACTGCGTCTATTGGCCTTTCACTTAGGATTTCCCTGAGACTTTCAACAGTCAAAGGTTTAAGGTATATATAATCCGCCGTAAGCGGATCAGTCATAATTGTCGCAGGATTTGAATTGATCAAACTCACTTCGATCCCTTCTTCTCTTAAGGATCTTGATGCCTGGGTGCCGGAATAATCAAACTCGCACGCCTGGCCAATAATGATGGGTCCACTGCCTATTATAAGAATGGACTTAATTGAGGTATCTCTTGGCATATATTTGCTTGGCCTTATTAACTCGGCAAATATAGTTTAAATGCTAAATTCCTTGGTTATTTGATCAATGTAATTGTGCCTGTAAATTGAGATTCTTCTCCCATTGAATCAAGAACGACAGTATGGTAGGTATAAACAGCCGATTGTACATATGATCCGTTTATTCTTCCATCCCATCCCATACTTAGATCATTTGGCTCAAAATATTCCTGGTAAAAGATTTTATTACCCCAGCGATCGTAGATTGTCAGAAATTGAACTTGTTCAACAATTTCATTTCCAAACACTGTAATCCGTTCATTATTTCCATCCCCATTTGGCGTAAATACATTTGGAATAAACACTTTAACGGCTGGCAGGAAACTGATATAACTCTCACAGGAATCATAGGAATCACATTTGTCATTGACATGAAATGTGACATACTGAATGTAAGCCTCTGAACATTCCAGGTCCAATTCCACGTAATCAATGTCTGTATAAACTGCATATTCCAGCTCGGATTCAATAATGTAATCCATCATAAAATCATAAATCAGACTTTCATTGTTTTCTTCTCCACATTGAAGTTCAATGGGTTCAGGACATTCAATAAATAGTTCATGATCACTTATAATCACCAATTCTGAATAGCAATAGCTGGCATTTCCACATTCATCTTCGGCTTTAAACAACACATCGAATTGATCATTGCATTTGAACTCTTCTATTCCAGTGTCGAAATCGTTTGTAAGTTGTATTGATGTACAATTATCACTAGCATTTGCTGATAAGAGCCAGTTATTTACAATGGTCTCTATACTTGAAATGGCAATATCTATCTGGATTGAAGGTGGACAATCCAATACAGGCTCTATTGTATCTGTAATCTTTATTTGTGCCTCACATTCAGTAGATGCATTACAAAAATCAGTAGTTTGGAAAGTAATTGTAAACTCTGTATCGCAGCTTTTCTGTATGTCAGCTAATATAAAATCATGATTCACCTCATTTTCTGAAGATGAATTATCAGTGGCATGAGCCAGGTTTAACCAGAACTCAATTTCCTCAGAAATATCTTCAAGTGAATTGCAATCAACCAATAAGTTGTCAGGGCATACAAGTTGTGGCCCGGCTCGATTTATCCTGATTTCAGAAAAACAATGACTACTGTTTTCACATTGATCATTAGCAGTAAATTTAATTGTATCAATCAGGGATTCATTACATAAGTCTAAATCAGTTGGATCAGGGAAAGATATAACTGAAACTTCCGAACAGGAATCTTCATATTCTATCTTTTCCATCCAGGAATATATCTTTTCTGAATTTGTAGAATCCGTAGAATTCAGTTCCAGGGATGGAGGACAAGTAATCAATGGGGCTTGTGTGTCCTTAATACGAATCCGGCTTTTGCAGGATGCTGAAAACTGGCACTGGTCAGTGACATTGAATTCTACTTCCATCTCTATGTCACACCCAGTGATATCAGGAGTATTATTTAAATAACTATTAGTGGCATCAATAATGTTACCTTCAAAATCAAATCCTTCTGCTGTTGAAAGCCAGGTATTAATTACCTGGGAATTATTTTGACTTCCGCATTCCAGGGAAAGTGGAACCGGGCAGATTATTGAAGGTGAAATTTCTGAAATGATTGTAATCTTCCCTTCACATTCTGTCGTGTTTCCACATTCATCAGAAGCAACAAACAGGACATTCATGTCATACTCAGGAATACAAAGATTATTAATATTATCTAATTCAAAATTATTAATGACCTTGACCTCATTGCATTCATCGTTATAAATTACAGAATCCAGCCAGTTCATTATATCCTCTTCCATATGACCATTTTCCTGATCAAAACAAATAATTGGAGGTGGACATTGAATATATGGTTCTGAATTGTCAATGATACTTATGGAAGAAGTACAGGAAAGGATATCACTGCAAAAATCTTCGCTTTGAAATGTAACTACAATCTCACTATCACAATTTCCAAAGTCTGGGATTCCGCTATAATCATTTGAAACAATAAAGGTACCTCCTGTATTATCATAGGATGAAGTACTTGAAAGCCAGGATTCAATTAGCCCGCTGTCTTCTGTCTCAGAACATTCAATAACGATGATATCCGGGCATATTATATGAGATTCAATATCATTTGAGAAATGAAGATGCTTTAGACAGGAATTTCGATTTCCACATTCATCGCTTACATAAAAATTGACAGGTATAATTGAATCGGGAAGACAAGGGTAGTCATCATATCCGATTTGCATAGTATTCTCAATATAGATCCCATTGCAATCATCGGTATAAACATCCTCCAGCCAAACATTTATGATACTATCCCTGTCCGGATCTGTTGCCTGTATTGTAATATCATCACCGCATTCAATTACAGGAATCGAGGTATCCTGTATGACAATCGCAGTTGAACAAGTTCTTTGTATTCCACAATTATCTTTAGCAAAGAAATGTACTGATATCAAAGAATGACAATTTTCCTCAAGGCTTGCGATATCCAGGTCATTTGTTAACTCTACGAGATCTCCTGAATTATCATAAGCTTGAGCCAATTCAATCCATTCCAATAATAAGGCATCAGAATTAGGATTTCCACATTCAATATTCAGGGTGTCAGGGCAAGTTATTTCAGGATTTGAAGGATTTATTGCGATTATTGAATTGCATTGGTTTTCATTAAGGCAGGTATCTATGGCCCTGAACCGGACATTATAATCCCCGGGATTGCAACGATTAAATGAATCTATTCGGAAATCCCATGAAATATTTATGTCATTGCATGCATCGTCTGCCTGGCAACTGTTCAGCCATTCATGAATAACATATTCATAGTGCTCATTTGTGGAATTCAAAACCAACTTGTCAGGGCATTGAATAGCTGGAGCTGTCAAATCTTTTATTATCAATTTTGACTGGCACCTGGCTATTCTTCCGCAACTATCCTGAACAATAAATTCTACAATTTTTACTTGCTCACATTTTTCATATTCAATGCTGGCCATTGAAAAATCATTCTGAACTTCTAGCGAAGTTCCATTATGATCGAAACCTGAAGCCTGATCAATCCAGGCTAAAATTTCAGTTCCCATTGAAGGAGTACTACATTCAAGCATAATGGAGGCAGGACAGCTTATCTCCGGAACCATATATCTTTTAGTACTGATTTCAGTGGTGCATATGCTCGATAAACCGCAGTTATCAGTAGCCGTATATTCAATGATCGTGTTTGTAAAGTCATCACAATCATTTGGCTGGAGAACAATTGTTTGAATGTCTATTGAGGGATCACCACAATTATCAAAGGTATGGTATTCATTAACTAAGTCATTCACGATCAGACTTATGTCTTCCATGGGGTCTGAAACTAAAAAACTCTCAGGGCAATCAATAACTGGTTCAGTTTTGTCGTGAAGAACAATGGTATTTGAACATAGCAAGACTAATCCACAAGGAGTCTCAAATTGGAAATACACTTTGAAATTGAATTCACAAGTATCAAATTTGAAAAGATTGATATCTATATTATGCGTGACTTCAAATTCCTGTCCAAACGAGTTATAGGCAAAGACAGAATTTATCCATTCGTTAATCAACGCTTCGTTAGCAGGATCGCCGCATTCCAGTTCAAGGTTTTCTGTACATTCAATATTGTATTTTATATCATTTATAACATGAAGAGTGGTTGTGCAATTATTGGTATTCTGACATTCATCTTTGACTTCAATTTCAATATTGACAGCTAAAGAGTCTCCGCAAATAAGATCAATAATACTATAGTCAAAATCATTTGAAATATTAACATTTCCGCAGTTATCAGACCCCTGGGCAGACTCAAGCCATTGGCTTATGATTTCTTTATTATTGTCATCTGATGCATTAACGGTCAAAGGATCAGGACAAATAACCTGGGGTAAGATATTGTCCTCTATGGTAATAGTGCTTGAACAGTCAGCTGATCTGTGACAATTGTCGGAGGCAATAAATTTAACTTTGGTAGTTGTACATTCTGAATCTGATATATAACTACTTGAAAATGCATTTTCAACAAATATGTTATTCCCCAAATAATCAATTAAATAAGCCTGGGCTACCCAGTTTAGGATGATTGAATCGAATAAAGGGTGATTACATTCCAGGGTAATATC
>JAHHJO010000005.1:0-28543 GCA_018680275.1 Bacteroidia bacterium | reverse complement strand
AAAGAAGCGGAAATCCGGATATATTGCTCGTTTAAGAGGAAAGCCTGCTTCTAAATCTCTATAAAAATGCTATAAAGAATCAATTTCTCTACATATCCAGGATTGCCGGATTCATCCCCATACTGGAAAATCCGCCATCGTGAAACAGATTCTGCATAGTGACCATTCTTGTGTAATCAGAAAACATGGTGATGCAATAGTCGGCACATGATAAGGCATCAGCATTTCCAAGCGGCGACATCTTTTCTGCATACGAGAAAAACTCTGTAAAACCTTTCACACCACTGCCAGCAGTTGTCATTGTCGGGGACTGGCTGACTGTATTTACACGGACCTTTTTTTTCTGAGCCCAATGGTATCCAAAACTTCTAGCGAATGATTCCAACAGGGATTTGGACTCCGCCATTTCACTATAATCCGGGAAAGTACGCTGTGCAGCTATATAGCTTAACGCAAGAATAGACCCCCACTCATTCATAGCATCCTTTTCATAAGCACATTGCATCAGTTTATGAAAGGAAATAGCAGAAATATCAAAAGTCTTTTGCATCCAATCATACTTGATATTGGTATACTCCCTTTTTTTCCTCACGTTGAGTGACATTCCAATAGAATGAAGCATAAAATCCAGTTTGCCTCCAAGTTTATCCATGGACTGGTCCAGCAGGTTATTCAAGTCATCCAGGGAGGTGGCATCAGCAGCAATAACTTCAGTATTTAATTTATCCGCCAGGGTCTGTATAGCACCCATTCTTAATGCAACGGGCGCATTGGTTAAAATAATCTGTGCGCCTTCTTCGTGTGCTCTTTCTGCTACTTTCCAGGCAATAGACTGATCATCAAGTGCGCCGAATATAATTCCGCGTTTTCCTTTTAACAATCCGTGAGACATAATACTTCTAATTTATTTGGTTTTAAATCGTTTGTTTTTCTATTAAATCCTTTGCGTTATCCAGGGCAAAGGTACTTGGAGGATCACCACTCAGCATCTTGGCTATTTCGGTAATTCTCTCTTTGCTATCAAGCAGGCGTACATGTGTAAATGTTCTGTCTTTTGATTCCTGCTTGTATACAAGGTAATGATTATTCGCTCTTGAAGAGACCTGCGGAGAATGTGTTATACAAATCAATTGGTGATTTGAGGATAATTTGCGCAATATATCTCCCATTTTCCCCGCGACTTCTCCTGAAACCCCGGTATCAATTTCATCGAAAATCATTGTAGGAAACTGCATTACATCAGCTACTGTAGATTTGATACTTAACATCAACCGTGCACTCTCTCCTCCAGAAGCGACTTTTTTTATAGGTAAAAAATCAGCGCCTTTATTCGATTTGAAATGTATGCTGACAAGATCCCTTCCATCAGATCTGTAGCTGGCGCTTTGTTCACAGACTACTTTGATGGCTGCAGAATTCATGGCCAGAAGAGCCAACTTCTTATTTACCTTATTTTCAAGTACAGGAAAAACCTTGCGACGATTATGGCTCATCTTATCAGATTTGTCGGCAAGGTCTGTTTCAAGCTGGTTGATCTGATTTTCTAATGATTCAATCTGAGATCCCCTGTTAATATATGCCTCGAGCGAATTCTGCAACTCCTCCTGTATTCCAAGAAGTTCTTTAACGGTTTGCACGTTGTGCTTTCTTTGGAGTGTATAAATGAGATCCAGCCTGGATTGAATTTCTTCCAGTCTTACCGGGTCGGGATCCAAATCTCCGAGTATATGATTAACTGTAAACTCAAGTTCAGAAATTGCATCGAGGATGGATTGAAAGTATTCCCCGCCTTTTGTGATCATTGGATGTGCTTCACCAAATTTCTCCCATTGATTATTCAAAGCCAGGACTATATCCCTGATGTTTTGTTCATTCTCCAGTAATTTAAAATTTGATTCTTCCAGGACAAGTCTTATTTCATCGGCTTTACTCAATAATTCAGACTCTGCTTCCAGGGCTGCCTGTTCGTCGGCATCCAATGAAGCTTCTTCCAGCTCATTCAGCTGAAATTTCATGAAATCCATTTCTTTCAATTGAGTAGATTCCATATTCTGAAGCTCATTAAGTTGTTTTTGAGCATCTCTGTATGAGTCAAATGTCTTTTTGTATTTTTTAATTAAGGTATCATGGTTGGCAAGGGCATCAATAATTTCAAGTTGATAGTCAGTACGCTTGATTTCAGTTATTTCGAATTGCTGATTAAGATCAATTAATTCCTGGCTCAACAAATTCAAAAACCCAAGTTTAGCTGGCGTGTCATTCACAAAAGCTCTTGATTTGCCGGCAGGGACAATTTCCCTCCTGATAATCAATTCCTCTTCAACATCAAAATCATAGCTTCCCAGCAGCTTATTGATGTAATCGGGGTAAATAGCAAATGTGGCTTCAACAATACATTTTTTTGACTTATCAAAAAGGACTTTTGTATCTGCTCTTTGACCCATGATAAGTCCAAGTGCTCCTAGAAGAATTGATTTTCCGGCTCCGGTTTCACCGGTAATAATATTCAAACCCTTGTCAAGATTGATTTCAAGCTCATCTATGATGGCATAATTTTCTATTCTAAGAGATTGAATCATGTTTTTGCCTAAAAATTATTCATTACTTCGGTACCCAAAGCCTCAGCCCACTTTTTCTTCTGTTCCGGTGTTCCCGGGAAGTTGAAAGCGATCATAAAAACATATTCAGTGCCTACTCTCCAAACGTACCTGCTTAATTCTCCCGAAAAGGCAGCAGCATCACCAAGACCATCCTTTACTCTTTCGTATCTGAAGGAACCGGATCCATCAGGTATTTGTTCACCCTGGTTTATTTTGGCAGAAATATAATATGAAGCCCAATCTGGTGCTTCTTCCGGAAGGGGGTTATCCTGAACCTGTATCAGGATACCTGAATTGGGAACCCCGTTATGCGTCCATCGAAAAAAGCACGATTGTGAATGTTTGGATTGACTGCCGGATCCATCTTTAAGTGTGATGACATCCTTGTTAACTTTAAGGATCCTTGCAATTTTTTCAGCTGAAATTAAATTACAGGCAGACGGTAGTTTGGTAGGTGCAGGTCGTCTACCAATCAGATTAGGATCAGGTTCAGCTTGTGTTCTTTCTATAGCTGCTTTTTTCTTTGACCACTCTTCGGCCGAGACAGTACCTTTGGCTTCATCCAATGCGTCAACCTGGTTCGATGCTGAAGAAGATAGTTGAGGTGTCGACTCTGTCTTTGAATATTTTGGAGGCGACTTCCTTTCGTATGTTTTATTCTCTGAAGGGGCACTAATACTGGCTGGTGTATCATGAGAATGATCATGGCCGGCATGATCATGACCCTCGTGAGAATGCCCATCGCTGTTTTCATCATGTGAATGAGTTTCCTGGTTTTGATTTTGAACCTGCTGCTCAGGCAATTCAGGATTACTCTGTTTGGCAGAGTCACTTTGACAAGCGTAAAATAATGTCAATGAAAAAGCTATATAAATGAGCGCTACATTTTTTAATGTCATGATATTTGGAAATTTGAATCGCAAAAATACTAACACCTTTACTTATTAGTGTTAAAGAGATCATAATTTATATAATCAAGATTTTACCTGGCTGATAAATCATTAACTATAAGTTTATCCACTTATTCAGGAATTTCGTCGATAAATGAACCAAATTTGAATTATCTTGAATTGGTTAATGTTCTAAAACTAAACTTAATATAAATTATGGCAGTTCCTATTTGGTTAATTCCACTCGCATTTTTCGCTTTTATCTTATTATCTCTTGGTCTTTTTACAGTCAAGCAGCAAACAGCAGCCATTGTTGAAAGACTTGGAAAGTTTAAAGGTATTCGTGGTCCAGGCTTACATTTTAAAATTCCTTTTATCGATAGGATAATGGGACGTGTAAATCTCAGGATTCAACAACTTGATGTTGTAGTTGAAACAAAAACTTTTGATGATGTATTTGTCAAACTAAAAGTCTCGGTTCAGTTTATCGTTCTTGAAGACAAAATCTATGAGGCAATATATAAGCTTCAAAATCCGCTTGATCAAATAACATCTTATGTATTTGATGTTGTCAGGGCAGAAGTTCCAAAAATGAAATTGGATGATGTTTTTGTTAAAAAAGATGACATCGCAAATGCTATCAAACGAGAACTACAGGATGCAATGAATCATTACGGATATGATATTGTCAAAGCGCTTGTTACTGATATTGATCCGGATCACCTGGTTAAAGAAGCCATGAACAGGATCAATGCCGCAGAAAGAGAAAAAATCGCTGCTGAATATGATGGTGAAGCAGAACGGATTCGAATCGTTGCCAAAGCGAAAGCTGAAGCTGAATCCAAGAGGTTGCAGGGTCAGGGTATAGCTGATCAACGACGTGAAATCGCCAAAGGCCTTGAAGAAAGTGTAGAAGTACTTAATGGTGTTGGCATCAACAGCCAGGAAGCATCTGCGCTAATTGTTGTCACACAACATTATGATACATTGCAATCATTAGGAGAAAATGGAAACAGCAACCTGATTTTGTTACCTAACTCTCCTTCTTCAGGATCTGAAATGCTTTCCGATATGGTAAGTTCTTTTACAGCTTCTCAACAAATCGGAGAAGCGATGAAGCTTAAGAATGAGGAATTAAAGAAAATTCAGAGCAGAGAACAAAAGAGATAAATAGATTAAAAAAATCTGACACTGGACTTGTTAAAACAAGACTCAGGAAAAGCTTAGAAGCACCGGGTATGAATCCGGTGCTTTTTTTTAGTCTCTTTTTACCCCATAAAAAGTGCATGGTGCAACAATGCCGTTTATTATTACCTGGTAAGTTCTTAAGAAAAGAGAATCATTTTGCAAGCGCAGTTCATAATAATATGAAGGTCTGAGTTCATCAGGACCATAGGATCCGTTTTCATCAATAGGAACAAGCTCCTCCCCCACATAAACCATGTCACTGCTACTGCTATCAATACGTACAAGCAATTCAAATTCAGGTGATGGATAAGGCCCGAAGCTTTCTTTGTAGCAGTCATAAATCCCTGTAAACCTTAGGCGGTAATCTTCAGGATCAATATTATCCGAACAAGAAAATAGCAAGAACATCGCACAGAACAGAACAGGAAAGAATCTCATCATAATATTTTACTATAGAGACGATTAAAATAAGGGATTTGTTGGTTTATATCCAATTTCATTTTTACATTCCAATCGAAGAATTCAAAATATACCTATATCAGATTTAATATTATAGCTTTGAAGCATGGGTGAATGATTGAGGCATTGGAATCATCATGCAGGATAGATTAGCACCTGTTAATGAACGCACTATAGATGATTCGTACAATCTCGAATGGTATATTAATGTTTATTTTATACATATACAGAGACTTTCAATGCGCCAGTAAAATTTAAATGATTGCGAAATAAATTTGCACTGATATCATCGTTTTTGATAGCTACCTGCTTTTTACAAGATTTAAAAGCACAGGTATATTCAGGCATGCCTGATAGTATACAGCGAAAACCTGTCGTAAAAGCCAATACAGACATCAGTTACTTTAGGCTTTCAGACAGGAACAGGAAACTTGAAGTCACAGATACGCTTTTTGATGATTTTGAAAAATACAATCCGGCCAGGGCATTCAATAATGGTTCTTTAACATTAGGAAATCTTGGAAGTGCATCCATGCCAATCAGGTATAGTCCGCGGGAGTCTATTACGACCGATGCGGGGTTTCATCAATATGATATTTACAAGATGAATCTTGATGAATTCAGGTTTTATAATCTTAACAGACCATTTAACGACCTGTTTTTCAGCCCACTGGCAGGTCAGCGTAATTTCCTGGTTAAAGGACATTTTACCCGTGATTTTGATAAGGAAGTCAATGTTAGTCTTGATTACAAAAGATTTAACCAGGAAGGGTTTTATAATAATCAAAAGACGAAATCAACCGGGTTTGGAATCGGGATTTACAAAAAGTTTCCTGAAAAGAATCGCTCCATGTTTATATGTTTTCTTGCCAATAACCACAATGAAGAGATTAATGGTGGCGTATCCACAAAAGAGTTTTTTGGTAATGATATTTACAGGTTAAGAACTGCTATACCAGTCCGATTGGATGGAGATACAACCAGGCATCAAAATTTCTCTTATAGTATTGATAACTTTTTTGATAAAATTGGAGAAAAGTACCGTGGTCATCATCGATTGCAAATTGAAAACGGGTATTACAGGTATGGAGATCATGACAGCGATTCTGCTGATGACCAGTTTGTATATCAGGATTACCTCACAGATACCAGGGGAGTTCGTTTTTATCTTGGATTTACCAGGATCAGGAATGTTTTTGACTTTTCTTTCAGAAGTAAGTCTGTTGATGTTAAATTGGGATTACTGCATAACTACCAGAAATACGATAACAATATCAGTTCCAGAAGTATCCATGATCTTGTAGCATTTGGTAATATCGGTTTGAAGCTTAAAGAAATAAGTTCTTTTAATGGACATGCTGCGCTTGGTCTTGGTTCAAACGTCGGAAATTTCAAACTAGAAGGTGAATTGGTCATTAATCCTGCCTCACAACTCAAACTCACGGGAAATATATTAGCTCAGCGATATGATCCAACAATTCTGCAGGAAGAGGTGTATATCACAAATCAACTGGTTTACTCAAATGATTTCGGAAAGATCAATGAATTTGTCCTGGGCGCAAAACTCGATTGGCAAATCATGAATACACATATTGAATTCAATTCTGGTATTATCGAGAATGCCATTGCATTTGATCAGACTGCTTTACCATACCAAAGCAGTGATAACATCGAATATATACAGTTGATATTTTCCCATAAACTCAAATGGAAGATTTTGGGACTTGAAAATTCTATCATGATCCAGGAGTTCAGTGACAATATCTTTAACCTCCCAGGGATCTATAGTGTGCACAAAGGGTATGTACAATTTCCAATTTTCAAAAAACGGCTTTTAACACAATTAGGTCTGGTCTTCTATAATATTCAAATGAATGAAGGCCTGCGTTTCATGCCTGCCACCGGGATATTTTACCAGGGTGATGAAGCGATTGAGTATTTTCCGTACTCTGAGTTTTTCGGAAATTTTAAAATTGATCAATTCAGACTCTTCTTTAAGATCGATAATTTTTCAGACCTGCTATTGCGTAAGGAACATTACCAGATTATTGATTATCCACAATTTGATTATAAGATAAGGTTTGGCGTACGGTGGCAGATTTTTGATTAATGGTTTGCAGAAAATCATCCCATCATCCAATCATTAAACCTAGAGCTGGTAATTCGGCTTCAATTCGTATTCCGTGGATTCGCCATAGAAATCGTTGATAATCTGTACAACTTCATCAGTTGTATCTACGACCGGCATAAGGATGAGATCTTTCTCTGAAATATTACCATGACCTAGCTGGGTTTCAATGATCCAGTCGCGAAGTCCTTTCCAGTAAGAAGTCCCAACCAGGATAACAGGGACCCTGGTTATCTTATTTGTTTGAATAAGCGTCAAGGTTTCAAATAACTCGTCAAGTGTTCCAAATCCTCCGGGCATGACGATAAAAGCCTGGGAGTATTTGACAAACATAACCTTGCGAACGAAGAAATAACGATGTTGAAGATTTTTATCCGGATCGATATACTGGTTACCTGACTGTTCAAAAGGCAATTCAATATTAATCCCGATTGAAAGTCCACCTTCCAGGTATGCGCCTTTGTTGGCTGCTTCCATAATTCCCGGACCGCCTCCGCTGATAATTCCAAATCCTTCATTGACCAGGGCACGAGCTATATCGATAGTCAGCTGGTAATATTTATTATCAGGTTTGGTACGGGCAGATCCAAAGATAGATATACATGGTCCCAGTTTGTTCATTTTTTCAAAACCATCAACAAACTCGGCCAATACTTTGAACATGGTCCAGGAGTTTTCTCCTTTTATTTCGGACCACTGTTTTAATTTACGTTCAGGACTCATTGTCAGATAATAACAGTTTTATACTTCTCGTATTCCTTTTCGAGGTAATTACGCAATTCAGTAAAACTGTCAAATTTATCAAATAAATCCTCAAGATTATTTCTCCTGTTGCTCAAGGCTGTAGCAAATTCTACAACATTTTTCTTGGTGACAGTTTCTTTACTTAGAATTATAAGCCTTTCAACAACGTTTCGAAGTTCACGGATATTACCTGTCCAATTGATTTTCTGTAGTTCTTTTAATGCCTGGGGTTCAAACTTCTTAGCGCTGACACCATATTCCTTGCAAATTTTCTCATTGAAATGTTCAACCAGTTCAGGAATATCAGATTTCCTGGCATTAAGAGAAGGTACTCTCATGATTATGACGGCCAATCTATGGAAAAGGTCTTCCCTGAAATTTCCTTTAGCAATTTCAGATCTTAGATTTTTATTTGTTGCTGCAACTACACGAACATCTACAGGAATCTGCTTTTCTCCGCCAACCCGCATGATCCTGTTTTCCTGTAATACTCTCAAGACCTTAGCCTGGGCACTTAAACTCATATCTCCTATCTCATCGAGAAATAGCGTCCCCTTATTTGCCAGTTCGAATTTTCCTATTCTTTGTTTGTGTGCTGAAGTAAATGACCCTTTCTCATGACCAAATAACTCTGATTCAATCAATTCGGATGGAATTGCTGCACAATTCACCTCGACTATAGGTCCTTTGTTCCTGCTACTTTTTTCATGAATCCATCTTGCGACCAACTCTTTTCCTGTTCCATTAGGGCCCTCAACGAGTACCCTGGCATCGGTAGGAGCGACTTTTTCGATCGTCTCTGTGATCATTTTTATTTCAGGAGAGCTACCAACGATAGTTTCTACCCTGGACCTATTAATCTTCTTCTGGAGTGTTTTTTTCTGAACGACTAGTGTTGACTTATCAAGCGCATTTCTGACAGTAATCAATAACCTGTTCAGATCTGGTGGTTTGGAAATAAAATCGAAGGCTCCTTTTTTAACTGCTTCGACTGCTGTATCAATATTTCCATGTCCGCTTATCATAATTACAGGGATATCAGGACACAAATCCTGTAGCCTGTCTATGGCATCCATTCCGTCCATCTTTGGCATTTTGATATCAAGAATGATGACATCATATTTATCCTGTTTGACTTTAACAAGGCATGTCAAACCGTCTTCTGCCTCTGCGACTTCATATTTTTCAAATTCAAGAATGTCCTTAAGTGTACGTCTTATCCCCTTGTCGTCATCGACGATTAAAATCTTAGCCATAATTATTCTGGTGTAGTTAACTTATTATAGGATGCTAAAATACATTATATATTTCATTAATGTATAATATATTGCTAATAAGTTTACTACAAATAATTAAAATGACTAATATGATTATTTCATATTATTTTGAGCTGCCAGGTAGGCCATCAAACCTACACCAACTTCCAGAGCTTTTTCGTCAATATCGAATGTTGGGGTATGCACCCCGGATGTAATTCCCTTTTCCTCGTTTCTTATACCCAGACGGTAAAAACAGGCAGGCATCATTTGTGAAAAGTAGGAGAAATCTTCTGCAGACATCCTTTTTTCAAGCATTACAACATTTTTGCTGCCCATGTAATCCCTGGCATGGTCCATACTTTGCTTTGTTAGTTCCGGGTTGTTGTAAAGTGTAGGATAACCATACTTGATATTTACACGGGCCTTTGCACCATAGGATTTGCAGGTGTTTCTAACGATAGTTCTGATGGTGTCGTGAAGTTTTAGACGATTGGCTTCATCCATGGTTCTGAGTGTGCCAATAATTCTGACTTTATCTGGAATTATGTTGGACGCACCGCCCACCGAATTTATTTTTCCAAAACTAAGTACAGCGGGCACCTTTGGATCAGAATGTCTGCTGACGACTGTCTGCAATGCTACAAGGACATGCGCGGTCACAACCACCGTATCTACAAGTTCGGAAGGAAGAGCAGCGTGACCTCCCTTGCCAATAATATCTATGAAGATTTCATCAGCTGAAGCCATATATTCCCCGGGATAAAACCCTACTTTACCGGCATCTAATGGGGGATGCACATGTTGCCCGAAAATATTGGCTTTCGATGCATTTTTAATAGCACCTTCTTTTATCATGATTGATGCACCACCAGGCAATTTTTCTTCGCCGGGCTGGAATATTATCCTGAATGTCCCGGCTAGCTCTTCTTTCAACTTGTTGAGCACAATGGATGCACCGAGTACACAAGTTGTATGGACATCATGTCCGCAAGCATGCATCACACCTTCTACTTTGGATTTATAGCTTACATCATTTGCTTCTACAATTGGAAGAGCATCCATATCACCCCGGAGATAGGTAATACCTCCCGGTCTGGAAGTCTTTATTTCTGCAACAATACCGTGCTTGCAATAGCCTGCTTTATAAGGTATTCCATTCTCTTCCAGGTGAGAACATACATATGCGCTTGTGTTTGCTTCTTCATAAGACAATTCAGGATTCTGGTGAATATATCTTCTGACAGAAACCATATGAGGATAAATGCGCTTTGTTTCCTTCTTTATTTTCTTAATAAGGGACATTTGTGTTCTTCGTTTTTTAATGAATACTTCACGAATCTAATACTATGTTATTATTGATACATCATAAACATGCATGAAAGAATGGCTAAAGACCTATTTATGCCTCCCCCGTAATTGTTACTGTTACTATATTTACTCCACAAAGCATCAAGACTGTGAATCAAAATAATCGTTCTTTATATATTCTCCTTTTTCTACTGATTTCAATCTGCTCATGTAATAATGAGAAAAGCCTAAACCCTGACGCCCCAGTTTCAGATAATGGTTTCACGCTGGAAGAAATCACGTCTACTCACTCAGGCGTTACATTTGCAAACAATATTCGGGAAAACCAGAGGCTACATTATTTCCTGTGGAACTTTATTTACCAGGGTGCCGGTGTTGCTGTAGGAGACATCAATAATGACGGGCTTAATGATATCTACTTTTCCGGTAATATGGAAAGTGATAAACTCTATCTCAATAAAGGCAATTTTCAGTTTGAAGATATCAGTACCACAGCCGGAATCGTTGATAAATTATGGTCTACCGGGGTTACTATGGTCGATGTCAATGCGGATGGCCTTCTTGATATCTATGTCTGTAAAAACTTTTTTTTACTCCAGGAATCCGTCAGAAAGAATAAGCTATTCATCAATAACGGCGATCTGACATTCACAGAACAGGCAGAACAATACGGAATAGCAGATCCAGGCTATTCTGTCCAATCCTATTTCTTCGATCCTGACAATGACGGTGACCTGGACATGTATCTTGTCAATCAACCAATGGATCAATATGCTGCGAAACTTGCAAAACCTGAAACTTTGCTCACCCTGCCCTTTTCTGATAAATACTTTCAAAATGAAAATGGCAGATACATCGACAAGACAGATGCATACCAATTGAAGAATCGTAAATACGGCTTGAGTGCGGTTACAGCCGATTTTGATCTTGATGGCTGGACCGATCTGTATGTCTGCAATGATTACAAGGAAGGAGATCAGCTGATGATGAACAAGGGTAAAGGACAATTCAGGAATGAAATACACACAAGAATAGATCACAGTTCATTCTACTCCATGGGTTCGGATGTTGCAGATATCAATAATGATGGCGCCCTCGATTTTATTACCCTCGATATGGCATTTGGCGATCATTACCGGTCAAAAACAAATATGGAATCCATGCAGCCCGAATTATTCTGGCAATTAGTCAATCAAGGCGAACATTACCAGTATGCAGTCAATAATCTTCACGTGAATTCCGGGCATGGATATTTTTCAGAAACAGCTCATTATTCCGGAATAGCTAAAACGGACTGGAGCTGGGCTGCCTTGTTTGAAGACATGGATAATGACGGATTACAGGACCTCCTGGTTTCAAATGGATTATTGAAGGATTTACGCAATAATGATTTCCTGGTTAAAATGAGACAGGAATTGAAAGGAGCCGTTTCACCCGATGAAATTGCAAAGGTGACAGCAAGTATCCCATCAACGCCCGTAAATAATATTGCATACAGAAACAGAGGCAAGCTGAAATTTGAAAATGTATCTGAAAAAGCGGGATTTGGAAAAGCAGGATTTTCGTCTGGTATGGCTACTGCTGACCTTGACAATGACGGAGACATGGATGTGGTGATCAACAATTCCAATCATGTGGCCTCAATATTCAAGAATACCAGTAAAAACAACAATAACTGGATAAATATCAGATTAAAAGGAAAACATTTTAATCCACAGGGGATCGGTGCGAGGGTCAGTATTTATTACCAGGATAAAACTCAGACGGCAATGATGAATTCAAGCAGGGGTTATATGTCGAGCTGTCCTGCAATTATCCATTTCGGGATTGGAAAAGCTTCTGCGATTGACTCAGTTGTTGTACAATGGGACCATTTGCAAAGCAGTGTCATTGCAAATCCTTCATTAAATGAGGAAATACTCGTGGACTATGAAACAACCAGGAGGATGCATTTATCTGATTTTGATGCAATTGAGCTGGTAACAGATGAGAAACTCATCGACTTCAGGCATATTGAGAATGAAATTGATGAATACAAAGAACAAGTACTTTTGCCACACAAAATATCTCAAAACGGACCTTTTATTGAAGTCTTTGATGCCAATGGAGATGATTTGGAGGATGTGTTTATTGGTGGCGCTAAAGGTCATCCTGGTTCCGTTTTCATCCAGACCGTGCAGGGTGGTTTTAATAAATCTGAACAGCCTGCATTGATCCGGGATAAAAATTTTGAAGATATGGAGGCTTCATCATTCGATTTTGATGATGATGGATATCTTGATCTCTATGTTGTAAGTGGCGGTCATGAATTTGCTTCAGGAAATAAAGGAATTGTTGATCGATTATATCTCAACAACGGGAAAGGACTTTTTTCAGCAAACCATTCTATTGAATTATCCAGGCTTGAGAGCCAGGCCGCAGCAATCATCGATTTAAACAATGATCAAAAGGATGATTTCTTTATTGGAGGAAGAGGTATACCGGGTTCATATCCATTACCAGCATCAAGCGAACTATATCTTAGTTCGGGCCAGGATTATTTAAAAACAATATTTGACTCTCTTGGTATGGTCACAGATGTTGTTTCAGCTGATTTAGACGGAGACAAGGATTTGGACCTGATACTTGTAGGTGAATGGATGCCGATTACACTGTTGATCAATAATGCAGATGGATTCATAAAAGAGGAAATTGATATCGATAATAAAAGTAGTCGTTCCTGGTGGTGGCGTGTCGAAAAAGGGGATTTTGACAATGATGGCGATATTGATTTTCTGCTTGGCAACCTTGGGCTGAACAATAAATTCAAACCTTCTTCCAAAAAGCCCTTCCAGGTCTTTTCAGATGACTTCGACAGCAGCGGGGATCAGGATGTGGTATTGGCTAAGGTGATTGGTGATGAATTGTTCCCGGTCCGTGGTCGGGAATGTTCTTCTGAAGAAATGCCTTTCATCAGTGAGAAATTTCAAAGCTTTGATGCCTTTGCCAAAGCGACATTGAATGAAATACTTACCGATGAAAAGCTCGATAGTTCCTTACATTATATGATCTATGATTTCAAAAGTGTATATCTTGAAAACCTGGGGAACCTTAAGTTCGAGTCACACCCTTTGCCCTACCAGGTACAATTGGGTCCGGTGAAAGATTTTGTGGTATCTGATTTAAATAAGGATGGCAAGCTGGATTTTATATTTGCCGGTAATCATTATCCGGTTGAAGTGGAGACTGTAAGATACGATGGTTCGAAAGGCGGCATTTGTCTAGGGGATGGCCAGGGGAACTTTGAATTTCAAGGCCCTGCTTCAACAGGATTGTACATAAATTGTGATAGCCGGGATATGGAATTGATAGATATTAAAGGAGAGAAATATCTATTGGTTAGTTGCAACGATGATCATGTGAAAACCTTGCGATTGAATGATCTACGGTAATGATTTGAACATGTAGAAGTCAATATGGTTGATTTTAGACTTTAGACGTTAGATTTTAATTAATCGATGATTAGAAAAACTACGTATCTAAATTCAGTCATTTGGCTTAAATAAAGCCCTGTACAAATAAGCTGCTTCCATCCATACATTATAATGCCTGGCATAATACAGGTTGGCCTGGTGTATTTGTGCAGGATTACCAGGATCAATTGAAAGCTCCGGAACCAATTCAAATACTGAATCTCTAAGGGCAGGTAATTCATCGAGTCTGTCATCACTTTTGATATAAGCGACCAATGTTCTTTTACCCATCAATAAAGCAATACTATATTTCAGGACTTTGAATGAATTTCTGTTTACAAAAAGCAAAATAGGTGATAACAATAGAATAAGACATGTAAAGATCAAATCAAACAACCGTTTAAGCCTCCTGTGAAAAAGCTGATCGATTTTAAAACTGATATCAACTGTATACCACTCACCTACCCTGTTTTTGGAATCGCTTCCAAGTATTCCCGAGTTATCATCATTGGCAATTTTATATGTGATCCTGTCGCCAAGTAGTGACATAATATGAAACATAGACTGACTCGATAAATCCTTACTGCAAAAAATCAATTCATTGATATAGCGTGATTTTACAAAGGATAATAGATTCTCATTCACATCTTCATTAAGGTTCCTGATTTGCTCGGGATCGATTTGATCTATATTGGCAGTTGAATAATAGCTTTCAATAATCTTCTTAATGTCTGACATAGAATTTTCAGATCCGATAACTGCAATCCGTTTTGTTCCAATCCCGTCGAAACTAGATTTCCCAAGTAACAAAAGGTTATAAAACTTCCTGGTCAATAATAATAGTATCGGAGAGATGCCCGCCATCAGGAGCAGGATAATCCTTGAAAATCTCAGATCTTGCGGCAGCAGGCTATATACTGAAAGCATCATCAGGGATCCGAATATAAACCCGAGGAAAAGGTGTTTGATATTATGTCTTTTGTCATATTGTCCAAACAGGTAATAACAAAATACCATGATCATGGAACAAACGATGATCGTTAAGTTACTCTGAGTCCCCTGGTAATAATCCGGCTGCTGAAAATAAAGCTGTGCCCATAGTCTCTTGATAATTATTGCTGACAGTCCGATAATAAATATATCGTTGAAAGGCCTGAGTGCAGGGATAAGAATATTTTTTAATGATCCGTTTATGGCTGACACGAAGATTCCGACCGGAATGAGCAAATTCCATAATGCTCCAGAACCAGTATTCCTTTTACGGGCATATTTGTGCATAGCTCCATAGAAGTTCCTGATATAGCGAATGCTGGATTTTTGGGTACTTTCTCCTTTGAAATGAACAATCTTGGACTTTGGAAAATAAACTATCCTGTAGCCTTTATTTTTTACCTGGTAGCAAAGCTCAATATCTTCTCCATACATGAAGTAATCTTCATCAAATCCTCCTATGTCTTTGAGTAAATGAGTTGGCATCATCATAAATGCACCTGTCAGAACATCAATATCTGAGGTACTATCATTTTGTAAATGCCCCATGTAATAGGCATTGAGTAAAGCTGATTTCCGGAAAATTCTGTTCAGGCCGGATAATTTATAAATGGCATTCAGCGGTGAAGGAAACCCTCGTTTTGACTCAGGTAAATACTTGCCTGATCCGTCTATCATTTTCACACCCAAGGCACCGATGTCTGTATTCCTTTCCATATAGGATACACATTTCGAAAGGGTATCTTCTTCCAATAGAGTGTCTGGATTTAGAATAAGTGTATAATCAGAATCTATTTGTTCAATCGCCTGGTTATTTGCTTTGGAAAAACCAAGGTTACTTTTGTTGGTTATCAATTTGACTTCAGGAAAATCTGAATTGATCATATTGACAGAACCATCGGAGGAATTATTATCAACAACCCATATTTCCATCTTCCCTTCAAAGTCAGATCCGATCACAGATTGCAGGCACTGACGCAAAAAGTGTTTCACATTATAACTGACAATGACGAGGCTGAGCGTTGGCATAATTCGTTCTAACTAAACGTCAGACCGAGATCTGATTATTGTAATCTGTCCTGCTATGTATAGATCTGCCCAGTGTGAGTTCATCTGCATATTCGAGTTCTCCTCCGAACGAAACACCGCGGGCGATCGTAGAAATTCTGACGCTTTCTTTCAATAATTTGGAAAGGTAATAAATTGTCGTATCTCCTTCAATAGATGGTGTAATTGCCATGATCAATTCTTCGACATCCTCATCGGATACTCTTTGTAAAAGGGCATCAATATGCAAGTCTTCAGGACCAATTCCTTCTAATGGAGATATGATTCCTCCCAGGATATGGTAGACTCCATTGAATTGCTGAGTATTTTCAATGGCCATGACATCCTTTACAGATTCAACAACACAGATCAATCTTTTATTCCTTACCGGATCAGCACAAATATTACAAATCTCGGTATCAGAGTAATTATTACAGACCTTGCAGGATTTCAAATCTTCTGACAAGGATTTTATGGCCTCGATAATTCTTTTCTTTTTATCTCCATTATTTCCTGCAAGGTGCAAAACCAGCCTCAATGCTGATTTCTTCCCGATACTCGGCAATGAATTCAAAGCTTCTACTGCTCTTTCAAGTGTTTTGGATGAATACTTCATAGTTCAATTCTACCTTTGTAAATACATTTAGTAAGTAACAGATCTGCTTTGCTTAACAAAAAAAGACCCTGTTTTATAAAGGTCCTAAACATTATGCTGATTTTCACATTAACAAAAATAGCTATTTATAATCTGAAATATCAGATTATCAAATGCAGTGATTTTTGATTGATAATTCTAAATCATCATTACATTTGTAACTAAATCAAAACACGATATGGCTGAAGTTATCAGAATGCCCAGATTAAGTGATACCATGGAGGAAGGAAATATTGTTTCCTGGCTCAAGAAAGTTGGAGATGCCGTTGAGCCGGGAGATATCCTGGCAGAGGTCGAAACCGACAAGGCAACAATGGACCTGGAAAGTTTTAATGAAGGTGTACTGCTCCATATCGGAGTGGAACAAGGTCCTGTACCAGTAGAAGGCGTCATTGCGATCATCGGAGACAAGGATGAAGATATAGCGGCCATTCTCAAGGAAATTGAAGAAGAGGCGAACAAATCAAGCGAGGAAGCACCTGCTGCACCTGCTGAAGTGACAGTTGCTGCTCCAGTTGAAGCTAAACCGGCTGCAGTTCAGACAGCTGCACCTGCTGCACCTGCGCAAGTTGTTGCTGCCCCATCAGACGGTCGTATCAAAGCAAGTCCGCTAGCCAGAAAAATGGCTGAAGAAAGCGGGATTGATATTTCCAGGATCCAGGGAACTGGTGAAAATGGGAGGATCGTCAAAAAAGATATTGACCATGCCATTGCCAATGGAGTTCCTTCGGCTCCGGCCAGTTCAGGAATGATGGCTATACCTGGTACAATTGATGAGAGTGTCTATGGTGACAAACCACTTTCCCAAATGCGAAAGATCATTGCCCGGAGATTGGGTGAGAGCAAATTTTCAGCGCCTCATTTCTACCTGACCATGGAGATAGATATGGGTAATGCCATAACAGCCAGGGAAGCTATTAATGAAGATGCTGAAATCAGAATCTCATTCAATGATATGATCGTTAAGGCAAGTGCTGCCGCATTGCGCAATCATCCTGAAATCAATGCCAGTTGGTTTGATGACAAGATAACTTACCACAGGGATATCAACATCGGTGTTGCTGTCGCGATCGATGAAGGACTTATGGTACCAGTCATCAGGAATGCAGACCTGAAATCTCTTAGTATGCTTAAAAGTGAGATTAAAGTTCTTGCTGGAAAAGCAAGAGAAAGAAAGATACAACCTGAAGAAATGTCCGGAAACACATTTACAATAAGTAACCTGGGGATGTTTGATATCGATGAATTCACAGCGATTATTAATCCTCCAGATGCATGTATACTTGCCGTTGGATCAATCGTTGAAAAGCCAGTCGTGAAAAACGGTGAAATCGTCGTGGGATCAATTATGAAAGTCACATTATCATGCGATCACCGCATTGTAGATGGCGCCAAAGGGGCTGCTTTCCTTCAAACGCTGAAGTCATTCCTTGAGAATCCTGTAAAGATTCTATACTAAAAATTTTACCTGGTACTCAGTAATAAGTATTCAGTATCAAGTACACAGTATCAAGTATGGAACACTGTTTACTGCGTACTGCTTTTAAGTACGACAAATAAAAAAGCCGGACATTAATAATGTACCGGCTTTTTTTCTACCTATTCTAGATTATATTTTAATATCCGGAAGACTTGTTTCCGTTATAATATTCTGGTCTGTTTGATGATGATTTGGAAGCATTCGGATTATATCCTTCAGGGGCTGCCATATTAAAATCATTGGCATCGCATGTTCTGAATTCAACTCTCCTGTTCATGAAATGGTGTGCTTCACTTGTAGGCGATTTGACCATCGGGTTTTCTTCACCTCCATACATCAGTTTAATTCTGCTCCTGTCAATACCGTAATTTTCAACAAGATAATCTACAGCCGCTTTGGCACGTCTGTAAGAAAGCACCCTGTTGTAATCATTGGAATGTCTTGAATCAGTGTGTCCTTGTGCAACAACGCAAACCTCAGGACATTTAGCCATTACCTGTGCTACATTATGAAGGTGACTGAAATATTCCGGCTTGATGATGTCTTTATTGAGATCAAAGTGGATCATTGGCAGGAACCAGTCTCCGCAGCCGGTTCTGACATAGGTCGTATATGGTCCGGATGTCGTTGATGTTCCTGTTGTTCCTCCTCCGCTGACAGGGGTTCCTGTTTTACTTATAACTGTTGTTCCTTCTTTGGATGTTCCTTCTTTGGTTGTTCCTTCTTTGGATGTTCCTTCTTTAACAGTGCCACCACCACTGGTTGGTTGTCCTGTTGTAGAAGGTGCATCAGTAATTGTAGTTTCTGTGGTTCTTCCTGAAATATTACCTTGATTTCCTCCAGGTGCAGTCGAATTGTCTCCTGTTCTCAATAGCAATGCATTTCTGAGTTCTTCAGTTCTTGCATCTATGAGCCTGTTTATTGCTTCTTCGTCTGTGCAACAATCGTCTTCGCATTGTGAAACACCAAATTCATCTACTGGACAGCCTGGTCTTGAAAATGGCTCTTTATCTTCACAATCCACGATTCCATCACCATCGCTATCCAGTAAAACACCTCTTGTGTCTACCGGGCAGTCTTCAGGCGTATCAAGTTCCAGGTCAAGAATATCAATAATACCATCATTGTCTTCGTCTGTCAGATCAAGCGTAGACTTTGACTTCAGAATGGCAATATCATTATATGCGACATCAATTGGATTAAGCCAGTACAAAGGCTCTGTGACCTCTGAGAAATTCCCCAGGTTCACGCCAATTGTCAGATTTGTATAATGGCCTATATCAACATTGTTTGTCTGGTCTAATGCAGTTCTGTATTTATTACCATCCAGGTAATCATTATCGGAAAGGAAGATCTGGTGTTCTATACCAATATTCAACCGTTTTGATATCTTCCTGGAAACGCCCATGGAAGGAACGAAAACGACATGAATATTAAAGTCATCTCCGATTCTGAATATACCCTCTTTCTTAAATCCTTCTGTTTCATAAACACCATCGTAGATTACACCCAATTCAGATTTTATACGGTCCCTCCCTACTTTTGTATTAAACTCATCCCTGGTCCAGTTAAGCCTGCTGATCAGATCCATATAAGGGAGTCCGTTGTTATCCAATAAATCCAGTTTAGCTGTATGATGATCCAGGCCTACACCAAGTGTAGCATACCAGTTCCATTTGTTCCTTTCTTTATGAAAGAGAAGATTACCAACATTGATGACAGCTGAAAGATACCCTGCCATATATGTGGTTTCATGGTTGGGAAACCATACTCCAGGTCCGCCAAGGTTTGGATCGTAATCTAAAAAAGTTGCTTCCACAAGACCACCTCCTACGCCATTCGAATTCAGACTATTTCTGTGTCGGGCCGGTTGTGCTTCCAGTCCCCTGGCTTTACCATAGAAAACAGAGCCCTTTATTGAAAGCACATAATTGATTGATTTACGAAGATGTGCTGTAACACCAAATCCAGCTGGAATTTCCCGATCAACATCTCCATCAATAAAAAAATGACCGACACTAAATCCAAGTTCCCAGGAATCTTTGGGTTTTGATGCGTATTTATAATCGCCCATTCTCCAACTCTTATTGAGTTCAGGATCAGTGGTCATATCATCAGATATATATGGTGTCTTCCAGGTGTCTCTATATTCCTGTTCCAGGTCGTTGCTAATTGTATCCATAGCAAGGTCAGTCTGTGCTGAACCCAGTACAGATATAATAAAAAAGCAAAAAGCTGAATAACACAACTTCCTTATCATAAGTCAAAATATCTTGTTCTAAATAATATCTATTTGTTGCAGGTTCTGTACATATGATCAAAGAAAAAGATGATCAAACCTACTTCATATTGGATTTTCCAATAGACAGGACAGGCACTCAGTGTGGTGATTGAACTGCTAAAATAAATATATATTAGAATTATTTATAATATTTAATGAATTTATTTTCAGTTATTACTATTTTTGGTTCTATTAAAATACAGCTATTTTATGGAATGGTTTGATGAAAATCCCGATTTGATATTTTCAGGAGAAACGACAAAAAACTTTACAGGAAGACTTAAGCATTTTGATTCTGTATCTGAACTTCCACGAATCAATTTACTCTGTGAAGACAAATTGATTGCAATTAAACTGATAAATACACTGGCCTGGTTTGAGAATGGATTAACTGGATTGAATCTAAGATTTGGCTGGCTCAATGAAGATTCTCATGAAATAACAGATGTATTTGATGATGAAACCATATTTGTCGGAAAATCAGCCTATTGCAATTCCTTTGAAAAGATCTTTGGATCAAATACTTGTAAAATATCAAGAAAAGCAAGGGATAAAAATATCCATATCGCTTACCAAAGGCATTTCGGATACCACGGAAACCCCAGATCTCTCAGTCTGGGAGATATCAGAAAACGCATGAATTACGTGGATCCGCTCTTACGAAATGTAGATGGTATTTTTTTCTTTCTGGATGCTATCAGGAAACAAGACAGTAATGTTGAAAATGCTTTTGTGAGTGGAATGAACATAGATGAAGCATGTATCGTGGCTCGTTATGCCGGCATGTCGCAAAGCAATAAATTGATTTATTTCAACATCGGAGAAGGCTCTATTACAGATGAAAGCAGCCAGGTAACAGCTCTGCTTATCTGGTATTATCTTGAGGGCTCCGGAAACAAGAATATTGAGGCCATTGAACACAAAAACAACCATACATATATGGTCAACAACCCATATTTTGAGAACCCGGTGAAATTTATTAAAACCAATATTACCGGGCGTTGGTGGTACCAGCACCCTGAAGACAATTTTTTCATTCCATGTACAGAAGATGATTACATCGCTATTTCAGAAGGAAGAATTCCTGATAACTTTGTCCTTACATCTGTGCACTAATGCAGATCTTCAATTTTTTCAAGTTTCATTGACCGGGAGCCTTTCACCATGCATACAGTCCCCTTTATGATTTCGTTTACTCTATCAGGGTCGACCAGCAATTCATCAACTGAGCTATAGTGGTTAAATTCATTACCTGCATCAGCTTCAAGAAATCTTTTTCCAACTAGAATAACCTTATCAAACCCTAGGGATAAAAGTTGATTGACGATTTCTTCATGGTACTTGATTTCATATTCGCCTAACTCAAGCATATCTCCAAGTACAAGAGACTTTCCTTTTGAAGTATTTAAATTGCTGAAAGATTCGATTGCAAGTTGCATACTGGTCGGATTGGCATTATAGGCATCCATAATAAAAACAACATCCTTTTTCTCAATTAACTGAGACCTGTTCATACTTGGAATATAGTCAGCGATCGACTTACAAATTTCATCGTGAGGAATATTAAAATAGCGGGCTACGGAATAGGCAGCGGTAATATTCTGTCTATTATATATTCCATATAAATTTGATTGATATACTGTATCTTTTGGCTTGCTGAAGCCTATCCTGAGACTCCGGCTTTCAAAAAAAGACAACTCCATATCATATGAAATAGTCTCTACTGTCATTGGCATATTATCTTTCAATGTCTTGTCTTCAGGATTATAAAAAATCTTGCCATTGTTATTATACAGATAACGATACAACTCGGTTTTGGCCTTTATGACGCCTTCCCTGGATCCGAATCCTTCAATGTGTGCATCTCCAATATTTGTAATTAACCCGTAATTCGGTTCTGAAAGATGACACAGGAAGTCAATTTCACCAATATGATTGGCACCCATTTCTACAATTATAATCTCGGTATCATCCGGTATGCTCAAAAGTGTGAGTGGCACACCAATATGATTGTTGAAATTACCCCTCGTTGCATGAACCCTAAAACGGGAAGACAATGCGACATTCATCAATTCTTTCGTGGTTGTTTTTCCATTGCTTCCGGTCAGTCCAATCACAGGAACGTTGAATTGTTGTCTGTGGTACAGTGCAAGTTCCTGCAAACATTTCAGGGAATCATTAAAATAAACAGTATGCTCTGAGGTATATTTTTCATCCTGAATAATGACCAGGGAAGCTCCATTTTCAATGGCCTTGTCAATAAATCGATGACCATCAAAAACATCACCTTTCAGAGCAAAGAATATTTCACCAGGGCGAATAGTTCGGCTGTCAATGGAAACACCATTGCTCTCTAGAAAAATTTGATATAGTTCGGTTAAATTCACTTAAACAAAAAAAAGGCTTTTACCTGAAAAGATAAAAGCCTTTTTAATCAATTATGTTTGATTATTTATATCGACGTTTGATCTTTCTTCCTTTTTCCTGGAACTGGATACCTCCCATGTCTTCATTTCCTGTCTCTCCTCCTACACGAACCATAGCGCACCTGAATCCAATCTTATTAGTTGATCTGTTCTGATCCTTGAATCTTCTTGCACCTGGAGACAACCAGAATAAGCGATCTCCCCAAGATCCTCCTTTATAGACTCTTGACTCATCATTTATAAGTGACCAGTCCCCGTATCCGTAATCTACAAATTCCTTGATATCGCCATCTTCAAAATTCCTTACATCTCCCAGGCGGTAATTATCCCTGATACCTAATGTATCTTCATCTACAAGCCTGTATTTAAGGTAACCAAGGCTGTCTTTATCAACTGGTCTGCCCTCTTCATCAAGGACAACTTCCATAAACTCATTACCCCTGAATGGGTTCAGGTCATGGTTTTCAGGATCACTCAAGGTTGTACTCGTTAATGGACGATAAACATCCTGCACCCATTCACTGACATTCCCTGCCATATTATATAATCCATAATCATTCGGAAGGTATGTACCTACCGGAGCCGGACCGGAAGCTTTGTCATTCAGGTTACCAGACATACCCATGTAGTCTCCTCGTCCTCTTTTGAAATTCGCCTGGATCTTACCCTGGTTTCTGTTATGCTTCTGGTAACGTGCTGTATTATCATTCCATGGAAAGAATCTTCTGTCCGTGATATTCTCATCGCCGGTATCAGGCTGATTCCCCTGAAGTGCCAAAGCTGCATATTCCCATTCTGCTTCAGTTGGAAGCCTATATTCAGGTAGTAGTACACCATCTTCATATCTTACAGGTCTTTCACCTCCTGTGGATATATCTTCAACATTTTTCCTGACTGAGCCCTGGTACTGACCAGCTAGGTATGCTTCCGAATCAAATGTTTCTCTATCGATCTGTTCTGCAGTATTATTATTGAGGATACCTCTTTCAATCAATATCATTTCATTTACCCTGTTGGATCTCCATTTACAAAAGTCCTGTACCTGGTTCCAGCTAACGCCAACAACCGGGTAATCATCATAAGATGGGTGCCTGTAGTATGCTCTTATCAATGGTTCGTTGTACGCTAACTCTTCTCTCCATACCAAAGTATCCGGTAAAACATCTTTCCATACCTGGGGATATGACTGGTAAACTCTTTTTACCCAAAATTCATATTCTCTCCAATCAATGTTACGAACCTCTGTCTCGTCCATATAGAATGAAGATACAGTAACTCGTCTTTGAATGTTATTCCATTCAAAGGTTACATCCTGCTGGGTGAGTCCCATTGTAAATGTACCTCCTTCTACCAGAACGAGGTTTGGTCCGTTAATCTGGCCTTCGTAGTCCAATTTCTCAAAACCACCATATTCGGGATTATTATATTCCCAACCTGTGGATGTTGATAATTCACCACTGCCTCCTCCCTTTTTCTGACAGGAAGTGAACATGGAAAACATTACCAGTATAAAACAGAAAGATTTGATGCTATGTCGCATGTTAACTGAAATTTTAAAAAATACTACCTACAATAAACATTCCGAAAATTATCGGAACAAACTTAAACAATCATTCATTTTGGACTCTTTTTTCCCCAAATTCCTCAACCCTACAGCAATACCTAATTCATGACTTCCCCCCGTACTGAGCCCCAATTTGGACGAAGTGAGGTCAAAACTATAACCAATTTTTATATAATCTAAATTTACGCCAAAAGAAAATATAAAAGAATCAATGTTTTTTAGCGTATGCCTTACCCATGCGCCACCAAATAATTGATTGATTTGCATATAAGCCCCCACATTTAACTGATTAAAGTCACTTTGTCGGGCAAATATCATATTTGGTGATATAAACGTCGAAGGGTTGCCCTTATTGTCCTCCATTAATACTATTTGAAATCCGGCCTGTAATGAGAAAAGAACCTGCAGGGACTGTGTTGTGGCATCATCTACGGCATTGGTGAATCCTGCATATGCACCATTAAGGTGATCCATGCTGAAACCTACATAAAATTCTGGATTGTAAAGCAACATCCCTATACTGATATCCAGATAGGAATTATTTAAAGATTCGGGTCTTACTTCTGAACTTGGAACAGGCACTCCTGCAGAGGTAAAAGGACCTGTCACAGGATCAATCTGATCAAAAAAGATGAGCTTATCCCAATCAAGCCGATTTTGGTTATATGCAGCTTCAAGACCGAATTTTATCTGCCAGTCCACATTAAATCTGACCTTATAAGAGTATATACCAGCAATTTTTGTGCTTTTTAATGTACCGTCACCCTGATCATCTGATAAGGCAATAAACCCGAATCCACTGTTCATATCTCTGAAATACTGATCATAAGTAACTGCATAGGTTTCATAGGCGTTATTCAATGACGGCCATTGTATCCTGTAATTGGATGTGAAATTTGGATGCGTTTCGAGACCGGCAAAGGCTGGATTTGTATGAATCGGAGAATTATAGTATTGAGAAAAAATAAGATCCTGGCCCGGTAATTCAGAGAATATTAATAAAATACAGCATGCCAGTGAACATTTCAAAAGCCTGAAATGTCTTCTTTTCGTAATTTTTGATGAAATATTGTTTAAAATATGCACGCTTACAATACAGTGTATAACTTAACGTTGTAAAATCGAAATTAATTTTAGTTTACCTTATGACTGTTCGTTTCCTGTTTACTTTCACTCTCCTTGTTGTCTTCATGACAAACGGAATTGCTCAATTTAAAAATCAATCCGTTCTGGCAGAAGGTGAAATTTACAAACTTGCAGTTTCCAAAACCGGGATTTATAAACTTGATTATAATTATTTTGATCAAGTCCTTGAATTGGACCCTTCCGGCATTGATCCCCGAAATATACACATATATAGCAATAATGGTGGTTTTGTTCCTCAATTGAACAATTCAGATCGCATAGACGACTTAAATGAACTAGCGATATCTGTATTTGGTGAAGATGATGGCAGTTTTGATCCCCAGGATTATATACTCTTATATGCAGAAGGAGCGGACCGATATCATTTTGGAGAAAATAAACTTGAATTTGAAAAAAACATCTATGACCTTAAAAATTATCTTTTTATAAAGGTAGATGACAGCTTTGGTAAAAGGATTCAAAGCCAGGATAAAGTCAATGCTGAATACTACAGCAGCGATAAAGAGACAATCATCAGGCATGAAAATGAAGTATATAACTTATTGGGCTCTTTCAGTGGTACCCAGGGGTCAGGGAAACAGTGGTTCGGTGAAGCTTTTGCCAATAATTTAACCCAGGATTTCAGTCAATATTTCAGTTTTCCAGATTTCATACCCGGCAGTATTTCCGAAGTTGAAGCTATTGTAGCTGCCCGAAGTTCAAGCAGTTCCAAATTTGAACTATCGATAGATGGAAAATCTTTTCAGACCAGTCATACAGGTACAAATACAGGTGATGTCGAGTCCCTTTACGCCAAATCAAGAAGACTGGAACAAGAGATTACAATGAATACAGGCAACCCATCGGTAATTATCGAATATCAACCGGTGGCATCAAATAGTGAAGCCTGGCTGGATTATATACAGATCATTGCCAGGGAAAAAATAAGCTACACAGGTGATGAATACCTGGTGTTTGATCGTAATTCAATGGATTATAATTCTTATGGATTTCAATTCTCTTTATCTGAACAAGCTCAAATATGGGATGTCACAGATGTACGCAACATTTCTATGATTGAATTTGAACAGCAAGGAGGAAACGAAGTTCAATTCGGATACAATACAGACGGTATACTCAAGGCATTCATGATTTTCAACAGCCAGACTGTTTTACCAGCCCCGGAGCTTGTAGGCAAGGTTAGCAATCAAAATATTCATTCTATTGAAAATGCAGATTTTGTGATTGTCTATCATCCTTTATTTGAAGAAGCTGCAGAAAAACTGGCTCAGCACAGGAAGTCAAATGATGGTCTTGAAGTCAAAACCGTAGATGTTTTCGAAATTTTTAATGAGTTTGGAGGGGGTAAAGCAGATCCCTCAGCGATCAGGGATTTTGCAAGGATGATATATCAGAGGGATGAAAACTTCAGGTACCTCCTGTTAATGGGAGACGCCACTTATGATTTCAGGGGAATAGTTCCGGATATTGAATATCAGAATTTTGTGCCAACCTACCAGACAAAAGAATCCCTGAATCCTATAGAAGCTTTTCCTTCCGACGATTTTTTTGCGCTGCTATCGTCCAATGAGGGTGATGAATCGTTAAATGGTGCGCTGGATATAGGCGTAGGAAGAATCCCTTGTGCAAGCTCACAGGAAGCATTGGATGTTGTAAACAAGATTATTCATTACGATACAAGTCCCTCTAGTCTTGGAGACTGGCGTCTCCGTATCGGCTTTGCTGCTGACGATCAGGATATTTCTGCTGACAGGGCACATATTGCTCAATCCAATGAAATCGCAGAGCTTACAGAAGGAAATCACCCTGAATTTATTCAGCAAAAAGTGTTTTTTGATGCGTTTAACCAGGTGTCCACACCAGGAGGTCAGCGATACCCGGATGCCAATGCCGCCTTGAACAACAATATTCTTAATGGACAATTGGTATTGGGTTACCTCGGTCACGGAGGTCCGAAAGGATGGGCACAAGAGCGTGTTCTTCAGATTGGTGACATTCTGAAATGGAATAATATTGACAGGCTACCAGTATTTATCACAGCTACATGTTCATTTACAGGTTTCGATGAACCTACCTTTGTTTCTGCAGGTGAACATGCCTTGCTTAATCCTGCAGGAGGCGCCATTGCCTTATTCACTACCGTCAGGGCAGTTTTTTCTTCGTCCAACAGGAGGCTGACCGAAGAAGTTTACAAGAAGATATTTACACGGGATGATGGAAAACGTCTCAGGTTTGGTGACATAATAAAAGAATCACAAAATGCGAACTCCCTGGATACCTTGAAAAGCAACTCCAGGAAATTTATGCTCATCGGGGATCCTTCACTCACCATCGCCAGTCCAAAACACCTTGTAAGACTAAAGAAATTGAATGGCGAAGAAATTGACGACAATTCACTGGATACATTGGGAGCCCTCGAAAAAGCTACAATTGAAGGAGAAATCACTGATTATGATGGAAATATTATCAATACGTTCAATGGCGAGATAGAATTGACCGTCTATGATAAAAAGAATAAAAGAAAAACCCTTGATAATGACGGTCAGGGATTCAATTATGAATATGAATTGAGAAACAGTGTATTGTATAAAGGAAGTGCCACAGTACAGGAAGGGAAATTCGAGATGGATTTTATCCTTCCGAAAGACATAAACTTTGAATATGGTGAAGGACTCTTAAGTTTTTATGCTTCCGACAAAGTAAGCGAAGATGCCGGGGGATATTATGACAAGATTGTGATCGGTGGCATTTCTCCTAATGCCATTGCTGACAACGAAGGACCACAAATCAATATATTTTTTGACGACAGATCATTTGAATATGGAGGAACGACAGGTATTAATCCACTTCTTATTTTGGATCTGGAAGATGAAAATGGTATCAATCTGAGCTCAACAAGCATTGGACATGATATCACGGCCACCCT
>JAHHJO010000406.1:0-8400 GCA_018680275.1 Bacteroidia bacterium | reverse complement strand
AACTATAGCTTTAAAACCAGCGTACATCTGATCAGGCGTATATCCCTGTAAATCTATCAGTGCTGCCGTACCAGGAAACCTGCCACCGGATGGGACGGTTAATACAGTTGTTATTCCATTTACCCTGGTCACAGGTATATTTACAGAATTAGGGTTGACAGCCGTCAAAGCCTCCATGTGAGGTGTAAATCTGCCAATCTCATTGTGGTCCTGGGTTAATGAAATTGAGCCCACTTCCGCCAGACCCAACCTTGTCCCTGCATCAATCAATCCCGGATAAATCGTCAATCCTTCACAGTCAACAAGTTTAGCACCCGGATGCGAAATGTCATTATGAATTTCCATTATCCTGTTTCCGGAAATCAGAACATCGGCTTTGACCAGGCCATTATCCAGGGTTTCTACCTGGCCATTTTTTAAAAGGTAAATTCCTGTTTCTGCTTTTTGAACCTGTTGTGAATGCAGGTTTAACATGCAAAAAAGCAACAGGAAGATATATAGTGTTCTTTTCATTGTTATCATTAATGTTTGTGCTCAAATAGAAATTCATAGACGCCTTGCATGCAACCTTCTGCTTCATGATCATGAGCCTCGGTAGCTTCATAAAATGCGGGAATTGTTTCTTCCGGGTTTATATCTATTCGTTGATCTTCTTCATCTTCATGGATATTAAATCGGATTTCACCGTCAACAATGGTGTATTGATTGATTGCATATATTGACAATGGATGGTTTTTGAATATGGCTATATCAGCATCCTTTCCTTCTTCAATAGAACCAACCCGATCATCTATTCCCAATTGTATGGCTGGATTAAGTGTAATCAAAGCAAGTGTTTGTTCATCAGTCAGACCCCCGTATTTCTGCGCTTTTGCTGCTTCATGATACAGGTGCCTGATCAATTCTCCAGAGTCAGAATTAATGGAAGTAACCACTCCATTCCTGGTAAGAATGGCAGCATTGTACGCCGTTGAATAATAAACTTCAAATTTATAGGCCCACCAATCCGAAAACACAGAAGCATGTGCTCCGAACGCAGCCAACTCGGGGGCCACCTTAAATCCTTCATTCACATGTTGGAAACATATCTTGTTTACGCCATAATCTTTTAAGACATTCATAAGCATGAGTATTTCATCAGCACGATATGAATGACAATGGATAATAATATCTCCTTTGAGGATGTCAGCCAGTGTTTCAAGTCTTAAACTGTATTGAGGTGCTGTTTTTGAATGACCATTTCTAAATTTTTCCCAGCCAATCATATATTCACGGGCTTTTGAAAATGAGTGCCTGAATACCTGCTCAACCCCCATCCTGGTATTTGGAACAACATCTTTTCCTTCACCGTGTACTCTAATGGGATTTTCTCCCAGGGCAAATTTTATGGTTCTTGGTGCGCCATCCATTCTAAGATCATCGGGATCAGTCACTCCCCACCTGTGTTTTATGGTCTCACACTGTCCACCGATAGCATTTGCTGAACCATGCATAGCATGTGATATAGTAACTCCTCCGGCTAATGCCCGATAAATGCTGATATCATACGGGTCAAGTGCATCTCCAACCCATACTTCTGCTGTCACCGGATTACTTGCTTCATTGACAGCATCAATCGCAATATGAGAATGAGCGTCAATTATACCAGGTAAGACATATAATCCTCCCGCATCAATTACCCTGGCATTTCCAGGTTTGATGTTCTTTGCAATTTTGTGAATTTTACCATCCCGTATTAATATATCTGATCCTCTTAAAACACCATTGGTAACCGTTAGAATAGTTCCGTTATCAATAAGGATATCACCACTGTCCGACTGGGCAGAAACTGAAAACATTAACAGGATTAAAAAAAATAAACTAATAAGCGTTTTCATAATTGAACATTTATTCCGGTGTTTCAATTTTCTTTCCATCAATGGGAAATGACCCTATACCTTCAGCAGATACGGTTCCACTAAAATCTTCACCTTCAAATTCCAGGGATATCCTGATGGGTAATTCATTTCCTTCATTTACCATAATTGTAAATGCAAGTTGGTTTTCCTTTATTTCGATATCTGTAGCCTCTTCCACTTCATCCGGTTCCTGGTTATCAATAAGATTAATCTCTATTTCATCACCTGTTATATTAACTATGATTTCTCCTGTTCTCCTGTCTTCCGGAATATCCACTACATAGGACCATGTTCCTTGCAGTTCTTCATATTTACCTTCTTCCACTTTTGATTTGGATTTCTTTTTCACCTTAATTTTTTCATGTACCCCTTCAATGATAATATGTCGGATATTAGATTCTTTATCGAAATAAGGCTTGTCTGTTAAAAAGAAGTTTGCCATTTTACCTTCTGAGATTGACCCGGCGATATGATCTATGCCCAGGATCTCTGCAGGATAAATTGTTAATGCTTTCAAAGCCGTTTCCCTTGTCAATCCTGAAGAAATCATGCGATTCAGATTTTTCTTTACATCTCCGGGTTTGGTATCAAGCATCGAAAACCCGAAATGTATTCCTGCCTCTTCAAATACTGCCGCCTGTTTTTCATATTCTGCGATCGCTTTGGCTTTACGTTCTTTGAATGCTATGGTTTCCGGATCTTCCTTTTTCTCCTTTTCTAAATCGTCTTTATTTCTTTCGGTTTTTTCTTCATTCTTTTTGCGTTTATCTCCTTTGGGACTTTCTTTTTTATCATCTTTTTTCTCTGATTTAGGCAATGCCAGTGACAAAGCAACCGAAGCGTTCTGTGCCTTAATTTTATTTATAGATTGCCAGCCTTGTTTAACATTGGAAAGAACCAGATTATAGCCTAATTCATCCTGTAATTCAAGCACACGAAATATATCTTTCACTTTTTCGGCTTTCGTATATACATTTTGCTGATTTGCAACCACATTGAATAATGCTTCGAGACTTTTGTCTCTTTGCGGGCGTGGAAACCCATTGCCGCCTTCATTGAATTTTTCGTGTTGGGTTTTCAGCTGACCTGCCTGCCTGTATAGATCTCTCCACTTGGCCATGACACCGATCAGAGTACTTGGATACATACCTCTGGCACCGGAAAGCTGCATGTACATTGACACCCGGTTGCTGATAATACAATTCTTCTTCCCGGACAGGCTAATAAGACTGCCTTGCCCTGGAAGCATCCTTCCTTTTGGTACTGTATGTGATATTCCAAATCCAGCTTCTCTCATTGATTTAATGGAAGAACTTTTTATATCCAGTTTCTCATCAACAAGACGTTCGGGTGTAATCCCTGCTAATTCATTGGGTGGATAACCAGGAAATTTTAACCGATCCCTGTTTTCTTTTCTTTCTTCTTTTACCAAGCCGGTATAAGAAAGCATATCTATAAATGAAGGATAGGCATACGTTGAATCTGCTTCAATGACTTTAGCATCAAACGGAGCTTCTATTTCATCGGCAATTTTTACAATGAGCCCATCCCTAACCAGGATATCCCTGATTGAGCTGTCCTGACTTTCAGTTATGATAATTACATCATTAATAAATAGAACCTTGCTTGGTTCCTTGACAATATCATAGTCAATCTGTGCAAATAAGGACACCTGCAATAATAAAATGCAGTATGTCATCAGCAAAATCTTGTTCATTGCTTTGTATTTCGGAGCCTCAAAATAGCATTTATATCTTTTCTGTAAAATATTCTTGTGTCGCAGTAGAACTTAACAAGCTAAACATACAGTAACAAGTTTGGTTTTAATCTTTATCTGCGTTTATGAATATATTCTGAAAATAAAGGTGATTTCGGGAAGTTATGCCTATAAATAATTCTGATTAATAAGGAATAATATATTATAAATTATCATAATTTGTAAATTTGGAGGGTCATGACAAAAAAATTGAAGAAATCTAAAAAGAAGCAAGCTCCTGTCAAAGCCCCTTCGAAAGTAACCTGGCAAAAAAATACCAAGTGGCACAGGATCTTCATTGCCGTTCTGGGTCTTGTTCTTTATGCCAATACACTTGGTCACAACTATGCACAGGATGATGCGATAGTGATATACGACAATATGTTTGTTCAGGAGGGGATTTCCGGGATCCCGGGACTTCTTTCCAAGGATACTTTCTTCGGATTTTTTAAAGAAGAAGGTAAGGCAAACCTGGTTTCTGGAGGAAGATACAGACCATTAACACCGATCATGTTTGCTATTGAATGGGCTTTTTTTGGTAAAAATCCATTTATTGGTCATCTGCTGAATGTATTGATTTATGCTTTCCTTGGAATTATTCTGTACAATACCCTATTACTTCTTTTTAAGACTGGGAAAAATACAACTTTACCTTTACTGGCGGTCCTCATTACAGCTTTGTACATTGCAAATCCCATTCACACTGAAGCAGTTGCCAATATAAAAGGAAGGGATGAGATCATGACCATGTTGGGTTCTATTCTGGCACTTTTCTTTTCACTTCGGTATTATGATTCCGGAGAAAAAAAATGGTTCCTGTTCACACTCTTAAGCTTTTTCATGGCCTTGCTGAGTAAGGAAAATGCAATTACCTTTCTTGCAGTCGTTCCATTGGCATTTATGCTTTTTCGGAATACCGGTATTAATAAAGCTATGAAAGCTACCATTCCGTTTGTTTTAAGTTCTATCATATTTCTGGTTTTAAGGACTTCAGTCCTCGGGGTAGATTTTGGGGGAAGTCCAACAGAATTGATGAATAACCCTTTTATCAAATTCATCAACAACTCTTGGGTTCCATTTTCAGGTCCTGAAAAAATGGCCACGATCATTTTTACACTGGGAAAGTATATTCAGTTATTGGTTTTGCCACATCCACTTGTTCATGATTATTATCCGAGGGCTATTGATATCATGCATTTTTCAGATTGGAAGGTATTGCTTAGCATTGCCCTTTATGTATTAATGGTTGTCATGGCTTTTTTATGCTGGAAAAAAGATAAGTTCATCAGCTTTGGAATTTTATTTTTCCTGATCACTTTATCGATCGTATCCAATATTGTTTTCCCGATTGGTACAAACATGAGTGAACGATTCATGTTTATGCCATCACTTGGTTTCTCGATTGTATTGGGAAGAGTGATATATAAATATTTTGGTCAAAGCCGGTTTCTTTTAGGAATATCAGGGCTATTTATACTGGCATACAGTTTTAAGACTGTAAGCAGGAATGGAGTCTGGAAAGATGATTTCACACTTTTCACAAGTGACGTGTCGGAGGATACAAGGAGTGCAAAGCTTCTCAATGCGGCTGGTGGTGCAAAGTCAGATAAAGCATCCAAAATGAACGAAGGACCAGAAAAAACCAAATTACTTAACGAAGCAATCAGCCATCTTACCAGGGCAATAGAAATACATCCGACATACAGGAATGCATATTTGTTATTAGGCAATACGCATTACTATGCAAAACGTTATCATGAGGCTATTGCTACTTATGATAAATGTCTCGAAATTTCACCAGGATACAGGGAAGTCATGAATAACTTTCCGATTATACTGAGAGAAGGAGGAAAAGAAATGGGAAAGATACAGGATTTCAATACTGCTGAATTATGGCTTAATCGTGCTTTTCAAATGAACCCGCAGGATTTTGAAACCTTAAGACTTCTGGGTATAACATACGGAATTAAAGGACAACACCAGAAAGCCATAGAATTCTTTGAAAAAGCTATTGGAGTCAATCCAGGTGAAGCAGTGGTCTATGCCAGTATGGGTACAGCATACCTGAATCTCGGCGATCGGGAAAAATCAAATTTTTATTTTCAAAAAGCAAAGGAAATTGATCCCAATGCATTAAATCATTTATCAAATTAACAACTTGAATAAGATACTTCAATTTTTGGTCATCGTACTATTTTGCTTTCAGTTCGCTGAAGCACAGAATTCACAAGAATGGGCTGAGGCCCGACTGGCTGAAATGTCCCTTGAAGAGAAAATCGGTCAGTTGTTTATGCTCCGTGACCAATCAAATAAGGGAGATAAATATGTCTCCGAGATGATGGATTACATTGAAAAGTATAAAATAGGAGGTGTCTGTTTTTTCCAGGGAACCCCCGAAAAACAAGCTGTTCTTACAAACAAGTACCAGCAAAAATCTGAAATACCCTTAATGATCGCCCTGGATGCTGAATGGGGACTGGGAATGCGTCATAAGTCAGCCGCAATCAGTTTTCCGAAACAATTAACTCTTGGCGCAATCAGTGATAATACATTAATCTATGATATGGGACGTTCAATAGCCCGCCAGCTCAAAAGAATCGGGACCCATGTCAATTTTGCCCCTGTTGTAGATGTCAATAATAACCCTGGCAACCCGGTGATCCACTACCGCTCATTTGGTGAGGATATTTATAATGTATCTACTAAATCATATGCCTATATGAAGGGGCTTCAGGATGAAAACGTCTATGCCTGTGCCAAACATTTTCCCGGACACGGTGATACCGATATCGATTCCCATTACGATCTTCCGGTCATCACACATGGTATTGACCGATTGGATAGCATAGAATTAATGCCTTTCAGGGTAATGACCCAGCTCGGTGTAAAAAGTATGATGATCGCCCATATGTCTGTACCTGCTCTTGACAACAGACCAAATCGTCCAACTTCATTATCAAGATCTGTAATTACAGATTTGTTAAAGAAAAAAATGCATTTCGAAGGATTGATTTTCACTGATGCCTTGGATATGAAGGGTGTGGCTAAAAATTTTACAGCAGGCGAAATAGAACTCGAAGCATTGAAAGCGGGGAATGATGTCTTGTTACTCCCAATGGATATAGGAAAGGCCATTGAAACAATCAAATCAGAAGTAAAGCTTGACCGACTGGATGAGGAACTGATTAATAATCGGGTGCTTAGAATTTTAAAAGCCAAATATGAACTTGGCCTATACCAGTCAAGTCCTATTTCTAATACAACAAATATTCCAGCAGAAATAATGGATAATAATCTGCTGGCCTTGAAATCAAAACTATATGAAAAGGCAGTGACCCTTGTACAGGACAAATATGAATTATTGCCTGTTCGTAATATTATACCTGAAAAGATAGCTACCGTATGTATCGGAAGTCCTGAATTGACAGCTTTTCAAAAAATGATGAGTCGATATAGTATCAACAAACATTACTTTACCGATAAGATCATCAATCCAGAAAAAAAAGCTTCCATTCTCAAAGGACTTAACGGCGTTGAAACCGTTATTGTCAGCCTACATGGGATGTCTATATCTCCAGGCAAGAATTATGGAATTTCCAGTTCTGCGTTTGACCTGATATTTCAATTAAACAGCACCAAGAAGCTTATACTCGTAATAAACGGGAGTCCCTATGCCCTCAAGTTTTTCCCTGAAGTCTCTGCCATCATACAGGCATATGAAGATGATTCCTTAATGCAGGAAGCTGTAGCACAGGTAATCGTCGGCGTTAATCGATTTGAAGGAAAACTTCCGGTTACTGCCCATGAAAATTTCCCGGTAAAAACCGGAATAATGAAAGCAGGCCTTATGCGCCTGGGATATGCCTCTCCGGAATCTGTCGGGATTTCCTCTGATTCATTATTGGCTATAGATACGATTATCCAGGAAATGATAGATCTGAAAGCAGCGCCGGGTTGCCAGATACTTGCTGCCAAAAACGGAAAGATATTTTACGAAAAATCATTTGGTTATCATACTTATGAAAAAAGAAGAAAAGTCAGGAAAAATGACCTCTATGATGTGGCGTCAGTTACCAAGACCCTGGCAACAACTATTGCATTGATGAAAATGCATGATGAGCAGTTTTTGAACATTCATAAACCTATCAGCGATTATCTGAGTGAATTGGATACGACGAATAAAGCCAATCTTGTTATAGAGGACATACTCGCTCACCATTCAGGCCTTCCCGGATGGATTCCTTTTTATAAAGAGACTCTCGATTCGCAAAGCACGAAAGCAAAACGACTGGAAAAGTATTATCGGGCTGAATCATCTGATAGTTTTAATATCAGAATCACAAATGATATTTATCTCCGGTCAGATTATAAAGACAGTATATACAGTTATATCTACAACAGTGATCTAAAACCCAATAAAGATTACAGGTATAGTGACCTGGGATATTACCTGTTTAAAAAGGTTATTGAAAATGAAAGTAAAATGTCTTTGGATAATTATGTAGAAGAGTCATTTTACAAACCCCTGGGATTAAATAACACCATGTTTAACCCATTGGATAAAATACCGGCACAACGCATTGTCCCAAGTGAAAAAGATGATTATTTCAGATGCCAGGTAGTTCATGGCCACGTACATGATATGGGTGCTGCGATGCTTGGTGGCGTGTGCGGACATGCCGGACTATTTTCTTCTGCTGGGGATATGGCAGTGCTCATGCAATTGCTTTTAAATGGAGGAAGCTA
>JAHHJO010000285.1:0-3493 GCA_018680275.1 Bacteroidia bacterium | reverse complement strand
AACTATATGCGCTTAAATTTCCACCTATCCCAAGAGCGGATTCTTTTTACATGAAATTCCCCAATGCATCATGGAGTCCTTATGATTTATACAGTTTGTATCGAGATCATCATGGCCATATATGGTTTGGTACATCTGCATTGGGTGTCTGTCGCTATGACGGGAACTCTTTAGCCTGGTTCTACCAGGCAGACTTATCGAAAGCAAATAATGGCGGTGATTTTGGTTTCCGTTCTATGATTGAAGATGATAAGGGAAACTACTGGATTAATAATTCCAGGTATCAGTTCAGATTCAAGTCTGGTTATAAAGAGGATAATGGAGAGCACAAGTTGATCTATGAGAAAGAGGAAGGAGTTGGATTCAAGAAAGAAGATAATAAATTGTTTTTTCCATTCTTTATGTCCATGGTTCAGGATAATAAGGGTTTCATTTGGGGTGCCAGTTATAATGATGGTGTGTGGTGTTTTGATGGGAATTCATTAAAACATTACCCGGTAAGAATAAATGGCAAGATGGTTGATTTGTTTTCGATGTATAAGGATAATCATGGTGTCATTTGGGTGGTTTCGCATAAGGAAGGTTTGTTTAGATTAAAAGGAAATGATTTTATTAAGTTTGGGTCATAAGGCTACATTTTTCGGGTTATATGATCGTTTATAATCTAAGTTGATTATCAAGGGAATTCGGAAAGAAGAGCACCAAATTCTGATTATCCAGTTGACACAGAAAACAGCAATCTCAAAAGTTTTATGAAAAAAGCAATCATCATCTTAATTACAGTTTTCGTTATAAATGTAAATCAAACAATAGCCCAGGATGCAAGAAACAATTCATTCGGGATCAGTATCAATCCTTTTGTGGTTGTACCTGAAAAAAAGATTGAGCATTTAAATGAAACAACTGTTGAATTAAATGTAGCCCTGGGATTTGTTTACTTCAAGGATATAAGCCCAAAAATCAGACTTGTATCCGGATTAAATTATTCTCAAATAAGTTTTAGTCAAAAGGATTATTCGCCCTTGTGGCCTTCGGATCACAATGGGAGGGGAGGAGCTCTGTTGGAAAAGTCATGGAAACAGGATAATTATAAGAGTCACTACTTAGGTCTTCCAATTAATCTTAATTATAGTTTTCTTAAACAGAAAAACAGCTTGTACGCAAGTCTGGGATTCGAATATATGCTGGATATTAAAAACGAACTGAATACAGTAAATTTTATATGCGGGCAGGAAAGAACAGACATAAGTACTTCACCAGGATATGATAATAACAACCTCTCCAAATTAATATTTGGTATAGGATATGAAATTTCAAATTCAAACCACTTTAAACTATTGATAGAACCAGAATTTGAATATTATCTTAATAGCCTTTATAAAGATTTACCATTGTACTCGAATTCAATAATTACTTATGGAGTAAACTTTAAAGTAATGTTGGAATAAAAATTAATCATAGACAGATTCAACAGCCTTGAATATTCTTTTAAGGGGCAAAAGAAACTTTTCATTGTAAGAGTAGTAGGAAAATGTATTTTGTAGAAAATAATCAAGAATAAATTCTACTGCTCATCTTACTACAGCCTTAAATTAGGAGCGATAAACTAATAAACGCTTTAACTCATTAACTCCTCACTATACCGAGCCATCCCCTGCGCCCACAAATCATAACACAACCCGGAAGGGTGGACCCCATCACTAAAGAAGTCATCGGTTGATAATTCACTATTATCTGTTGCTATCCATTCATCTACACGGATAGGTTCTGAATTGAAATAGACATTATCATGTTTATTGGAAACAGATATAAGTACCTCATTGAATATCGAAATAAGTCTACCAAGTGCAAACTGGAGCAGGGAAGTCAGGGCGGGAAACTCTCTGACAGGAGGTAGATTGATAAAGACAAGGGGTGTATCAGCTTGCGTTTTTCGTATCGAGTTAATAAATCTTTTGATATTTCTTTTCCATCCCCATGGCGTATTCAGGGTGAATGTATCATTGGCCCCAGTGCCGACAAGGATAAGGTCAAAGTTCTCTCCAGGTATTTGAGGAACGAGCTCGTTTGTAATTTGTTTAATCGTAAACCCGCTTTTGGCGATGACTTGCCATTTGACATTGACTCCTGTTATTTCTGAAAAATGATGTGCGAACCTTCCTGCAAAACCATTGATGTGTTTGTCCACACCAACACCGGCCATTGTACTTTCACCAAGAATGAGAATATTAATTTCTTTAGATAATTCTTTATCAACAGAGCCTGAAGGTTCTGATGCTTCGGGGAAGACGGTAATACGTTTTCGGATGTGGAGTTCCTGGTAAAGCATGACAGGGAGGAGGGGAATGTGCAGGATGGCAAGGATGAAATATTTTAGATATAACAAAGTGATAAATAATTAAATGATCAGGCTTGAAGTTACAAACTTCAGACGACGAAGAACAGAGCATAGAAACCATTTAATATCAGAAAACTTTAATTAATTCTGTATTTTGTTGTAGATGGACTCTTAAAGAATTAGTAAATATAGAATCCCAAGTAAAGTATCGAAATTACGAGGTAGTATATTCAATTAGATGGATTCCACATTATTTATTCAATAATTATCCATCATTCAGAACGTAATTCATACATACTCCTAGACTTTTCATCAATACTGAAAGTTGAAGCCATCCTTCTGAACTAATTTTGTAATGTGTTTATAATCAAGAATATGTATCACGAAAATTTATTCAAATAATTTTTAAAAACTAATACAATGAAAACAATATTCACAATTACTTTTATTATGTTCTCGGGCTTTTTTATTGCTGGAACTTATGCACAAGTTGACCTTATCAATGATGAATTCCCTGAAGCGCAGCAAGAGATAATGGAAACTTTTGGGGCCATCGCACAAAGTATAAAAGATGGAGACATGGATAAATTGATTTCTTTCCATGCATATGGCCCAAAATTCACAGAGTTCAAGAATGGCGAACCCAGGAATGGGGGCGTAGCTAATGAAGAACACGAGAGAAGTGTTTTTGGATCAGTCACTGAAGTGGTTAAGTTCGACGCCAATGATCTGCAAATAGCAGTTTATGGTGATGTGGCCAATGTTACCTTCCATTCAGATTTTCACTTGAAATTTGGTGAAGAGTTAGCCATCATCAATCATCAGATCAGCTTGTTGTTTGTCAATACAAGTGAAGGCTGGAAAATAGTACATGAACACCATTCCCCTTTGAATATGGGTGAATGAATTCAAAAACCAACGGCAATTATATAAAAGTAATTCAATCAATACTAAAGGGATGGATTGACCCTCTCATTGTTTCAACATAAACATTGAGAAGGTCTTCTCTTTTTTTCAATCGATAATAATTTTCTAGGTAAATGTATACTAATGAAAAATTCACTCTTGATAGCTGTTATATTCAGTTTGTTCTCCTTGTGTTTGCAAAGTCAAAGCCAAGCAGAAATACTTAATAATGGAATTGTATTCCCAAGG
>JAHHJO010000419.1:0-4296 GCA_018680275.1 Bacteroidia bacterium | reverse complement strand
ATATTAACCATATATATGACGTGGAGTATACTGATCGTCACATATTAATAATCACTATTTGTACGTCGTTTAAGGTGGAGAATTGTCGAAAATCTTTGACCTAAAATATGTATTGAATGATAATATTTATTTAAATGATTGCCAGCAATTAGTGCATTACAATATAATTTATGCTAACTATTTTGACTTATTATGTAATTCTTTCCATTGATTATGGAGAATTAAGGAAGAAAAATTAAAGTATGAACTTTTATAATAATGTGAGATTTGATTAGAATATTTCAAAATTATCAATGGGAATATTGATATTTCATTCACTTCTTAAACCCGATACTCTCCTTCCTGAAAAGATCACTGTCACTATGTGCAGAAATGTGTTTAAGGTCTTCAGCTATGATTTCATTGGCATTACTATTGTCGGCATTTTCCAGGTGTGCAACACGAAGGTTCTGATTCTTGATGACATCAAGGACGAGTTTTCTTACTTCCCTGGCATTGCCAAAATATTTATTTCGGCCCTGGTGTAGTTCTATGAGTTCATCATGTAGAAGATCTTTAGCCGGTGTCTGAAGCCTGTAGCCGTTTTGCGCAATCATTGAAACAGCTATCTCAAGAAGCTCCTGTGGCGAATAATCTTCAAATTTCAAGACTTTATCAAACCTGGAGCGTAATCCGGGATTTGCCTTGAGGAATACTTCCATATTGTCTGGGTAACCTGCAGCAAATACAAAGAACTCTCCCCTGTTGTCTTCCATCCTTTTCAATATGGTTTGAATGGCTTCATTGCCATAGTCACCCTGGAGGCCATTGAAGTTACTTAATGCATAAGCTTCATCTATAAAGAGTACCCCACCATATGCCTCATTGATCCTTTCATTTGTTTTGATGGCTGTCTGACCAATATAACCTGCTACGAGTCCCTGCCTGTCTGTCTCGATGATATGGCCTCGTTCAAGCAGACCTAGCGCCTTATAAATTTTAGTCAGTATCCGGGCCACAGTCGTTTTTCCGGTACCGGGGTTACCAATAAATACGGTATGCAGGTAAAAATTATTTAAAACATCTTTTCCGGTTCCCTTATGATAATTGACAATGTCTACGAGATTATATATTTCCTTTTTAATGTTCTCCATCCCGATGAGCTGATCCAGTTCATCAAGAGACAAACGAAGTAGCTCTTTGTCCACCGGGATTTCCGGAATGGAGCTTTGTTTTTTGAGACTGATTTTTTTAACATCCTCAGTACGGATAAGATTTAGTTCTTTTTTTGTCAGTTTTTCCGGTTTCCTGGATTTCATTACACGAAGGCCCAGGTTAATTTTTGCTTTTTCAACAAGGTCAAAGATAAAACGGGCATTCCCGAAATTGATATCCCTGTTCCTGTAGGCATCTACAATTAGCTCATTGAGTTTGTCCTTGGCTACTTTAGAAAAATAAACACCTTGTTGTTTGGCTGCATAAGATGCAATCTGTATTAATTCCTGGGGCAGGTAATCAGGAAATTCAAAAAAGTGTTTAAATCTCGATTTCAGACCGGGATTGGAGTTAATGAAATGATTCATTTCTTTCGGGTAACCGGCAACAATGATCGCCAGGTCTCCTTGCCCGTTAGACATTTCTTTCACCAGTATTTCAATAGCTTCACGACCAAAGTCTTTACTATCGTCATTTGATCGTGCCAGTGCATAGGCCTCGTCAATAAATAACACACCTCCCCTGGCTTTGCTGATGGCGGTCTTTACTTTCGGGGCAGTCTGCCCTATATATTCTCCTACCAAATCACTTCGATCCACTTCATGCACATGGCCTTTAGTCAACAAGCCCATCTTTTTATAAATAGCACCCATCATTTTTGCGACCGTCGTCTTTCCAGTTCCGGGATTACCAGTAAAGACGGAATGGATGTTTATATCATCTTCTTCCTTCAATCCCCTTTCCTTTCTTAATTGCAGGTACTTGATGTACCTGGAATGATCCGAAATCTGTTTTTTGATGGTCTGAAGTCCTATGAGTGATTCGAATTTCTCCAGTACTTCATCATAACTTTGTTCAATTTTGAAATCCGGTTGCAATAACATGGCCTTATCGCCGCTGAATATCTGGATGGGTGAAGCGCCTTCAATCTCATCGAAATCAACTTCAAATGGTGTAACAGCGATAAGTTTATCCATGATGACAAGTTCGGCTGTGTAGTAGCCCTTTCGCCATGATCCCTTTATATTACTACCCCAGCCTGCAGAAACATTGATCTTATCTTCATTTGATTTGATCTTTACAAGTTTTGTGACTTGTCCTTTTAATTCACGTGCGTGATTATAAAACTTCAGAAATATCTCCAGGTTCCAGTTATGTGTTAAATCCTTGTTGCTGAATTTAAGTTCAGCATAGACATACCTTGTATGATCAGTTGAAAACACCTTCAGATACTTGCGCTCATTTTCCTTGACATCTTCAAAGGAGCCTTCATATAGTTTCATGGCTTGAAGTTCCAGTTTATTATTGCTCAGGTTATCCCATTCGTCCCCATAATCATCAACATAAAAGTATTTGGATGCAATCTTTTCATCTTCTATCCATGCTTCCCAGTAGTAGGTGCCTTTCTTCCAGAATGATCCTTCTTTTTTATTACCCCATCCTTCACGTATATATACTATGTTATCCTGCTTGCTTACTTTTTTATTGAATTCAAGGTTACATATCTTTTTACGTTTAGAGGCATCGTAGCATTTAAGCTGGACATTAACATTCCATGCTTTCTCATCAAATAATTTGTTGTAAAAAGCGAGTTCTGCGTAGATATAGGTGCAATTCTGACTATTAAAGACTTGCCTGTATTTTTTCTTATTATCAGCTAGCCATTCCGTGGAAGAGTATACATTTAGCTCTCTGAACTTATAATTTTTAATTTCTTTTATTGTTTTATCTTCGGCCATTCAAGAATTTTACGACAATCTTCACAGTAAGATATTACATTATTTTTGAAAAGGATATAATTATAAAACTGACTTTAGGATGAACCTATTTCATTTGTTTGGAGTTAATTTGAAAGTAATTCAAGAATAGTATAAATGGCAAAAATCACATTTAGGTTTGAAGACCCTGAAATAGAAAGTAAAGTGGTTGAGAATGCGGAGGCAGGATATTCAATCCTCGAAATCACTGAAGATCATGACGTACATCTAAATCACAATTGTGGTGGCGTATGTGCATGTTCAACCTGTCACATATATGTTGACAAAGGCGAGGATTTCCTGGAAGAAATATCTGATAAGGAAGAAGACTTTATTGACAGGGCTATAGACCCAAGACTGGAATCACGTTTGGGGTGCCAGTGTATCATTCTGAAGGAAGATGCAGTGATTGAGGTCACAATACCAGACCAGAAAAATATTATTGGACACGAACATTAAGATAAATGAGCTTTGACGATTTTAACAACATGCCTATTGAATGGCCCGATCATGAAGATATAGCCATTCAGTTATATGATAAGTTTGGTGATGAGTTTGGTGAAAGCCAGATCTATCGTATCCGGTTTACTGACCTCATTGAATGGATACTTGAAATTCCGAATTTTGTCGGAAAACGGGAAGATTGCAGTGAAGGTCACCTGGAACTCATACAGGCCAAATGGGTATATGAATGGAGAGAGAACCAATAGGTGAAATTCTATGCTGACCTTATTGTCGAGCCTTCGACCTGTCAATCTGCTACTCGTAATTTTATCCCAGCTGACTTTTTATTTCCTGGTCATTACGCCTTCTTTACAAAATGACTTAAGATTAAATAATGGAGGTCTCTTATATTTATTTGTCATTTGTACTGTTTTAATTACAGCATCAGGATACCTGGTCAATGATTATTTTGATTTTGAAAACGATGATATCAACAAAAAAAGCAAAGGCTTTAACAATAAGCATTCATTGTTGATTTTGTACTATTCATTGAGTCTTGCAGGTTTTTTTATTGCATTGTACATAGCTTACTCCATCGGGAATCCATTATTAAGTTTGATATATGCTGCGGCTACCCTATTGCTATACCTTTATTCCTCTCATTTGAAATCAACGGTTCTTTTGGGTAATATCCTGGTGTCTCTATTCACAACTATGGTATTCATGATACTGATTGTTGCAGAATGGCCAGCACTTGAAATACAAAAGCTGAATAATTTGGATGCTTATAATAATCTCATCGGCCTGTTTATCTTCTTTGGGTTGTTTGCTTTTTGTATCAGTATGGTTCGTGAAATCGTCAAAGATATTGAAGACAGTCATGGAGATACCATATCAGGAG
>JAHHJO010000466.1:0-3497 GCA_018680275.1 Bacteroidia bacterium | reverse complement strand
GATGCAGGATGTCTTTTTGAGAAGTTGATCATAGGTCTGCTTCCATTCATTTATGATTTTGTCCGAGTTTTTGAATCGAATATATGACTTGTAAAGCTTTATGTAATCCAACGGGAAATACATGAAGTGATAGTAACTATGTATTGTCAGGTGATTCATTGCAAATTCATCTTCCTGGGGATTATCGAGATGCATCTCCATCTCATCGCCAGGCCGTTTTTTTGCCATAAAGGGAGAAATAATTTTTTTCAGGATTTTTCTCACGGACATTAATTCAGGGAATACAGCCTGGTAGGTTGTCAGAAATCCAAACTGTGGGTCCTGGCTGATCAGGTTATGCAAAAATGTGGTGCCACTGCGCCAGTGACCTATAATAAAAACCGGATTTAGTTCCTGGATAGTTTCTGATTTTTTGTCGTATATGAAATGATCAATCCAACGAAAAGGAAAGGATAAAATAGTTGAAATGACTGGCAGAATGAGTTTGTATCTGAATTTTAGTGACACACGATGCCTTCTCAATAGTTTAATTATAACAGACAGTTGCCCACCCAGTAAAGGAGAAGGGTTTATAAAGGAAAACCTATCTTTTTTATGACTTCTGCGTTCTCTTTTCGTGTTGATCATTTGACCCCTCAATTTATATCCCAATCCTGAATTTCTCAAGTATATAAGACTATGAATTGGACACATTTTTATCCTGAAGCTTTCGATTTATATGGAATAGGTGACATATCTACACTATAATGTTACATATGGAATTGATTTGTTGATCCTGCAAAGCTGAATATTGATGTAAAGAAGATCAACTATCAGAAATGCTAAATGAAAATATAATATTAAGAAGTATCACAAGCCGGTTTTGTCAACCTGCTTACCAGTGCAACAAAGTGCTTGAATCAGATGCAGAGATTATCAAGATTGACCCATTCCGGTTTTTGGCTATTACAACAGACAACATTGTCGAGGAACTATCTACAGGTCTGTATCATGACCCTTATCATATAGGATGGATGACCGTCGTTGTCAACCTGAGCGATTTGGCTGCAGTTGGAGCAAAACCTTTAGGTCTCGTTTTAAATCAAACTTTCCCTGCCGGGCTTGATGAAGAAATTATTGATTCAGTTCAAAAGGGGATACAAGAAGCCGCTTATAAGCATGATACCTATATCCTTGGTGGAGATACGAATAACAGTAAGGTGTGGAATATGGGTGCAACTGCTATTGGTATCCTTGAAAATGATAATCTTATAAATCGTAAAGGCGCAGCTGTATCCGACCTGATTTATACCACAGGAAAAGCTGGTGCAGGCAATGTTTTTGCTTTCAACTTTTTCTTCCAAAAACAAAAAGAAACATATTTCAGCCCTGAGGCCAAATTGAAAGAAGGTGCTTTTATCAGGGAATGGGCATCCTCATGTATAGATACAAGTGATGGATTAATACCTGCATTCTGCAACATCATGGAACTTAACAACTGTGGTGTGGATTTGACAATACCTGTTGAGAAAATTGTATGTACCACTGCAATTGACCTGGCTGAAAAGTCCAAAATTCCGAACTGGATCTTTATGGCAGGACCTCATGGTGATTATGAACTGTTGTTTACAATCCGTTCTGATAAGTCATCAGATTTTGAGGAAGAAGCAAAGAAACATGGTTTTGATTTCAGCTTAATCGGTAAGTGTAGTGAAGGGAATGAATTGTCTTTCACTTCCGGCTCATATCGATACAAACTTGATCCATTCCATATCTCAAATGAATTTAGTCAATGCAATAACAACCCGCAATTATATTTTGAATCCTTACTCCAAATAGATCAAAAATGGAAAATGTAAAAACAAAAACTCGGCAGAAGACCCGGAATCATGAAAAATTGAATCTCAGGCATTTTATTTCATCCAGGCAAAACAATTCTTTGGAAAGCAGGGTACAGGGCTTTTATCTCTGGCTTGAAACTTTAAAGAAGGAAAGGGAACTGAATTATCACCGGTTGGTCAATTCCGCACCGGGAAGGGAAGTACTTGTCAGGGATTTTCATTCCGGAAAAGATGTACGCTTGAAGATGTTTGCTTCCAATAATTATCTCGGGCTGGCCAATCATCCATATGTTATAGAACAGGTTTTAAAGGCCATAAAAAAGTTTGGAATTGGACTTGGTGGTCCTGCTTTGCTTAACGGGTACACAAGCCTTATGAAAGAGCTTGAAGAACGTATATCGGACTTAAAACACCAGGAAGAAACTATGATTTTCTCATCAGGGTATAATACCAACCTTGGACTATTGCAAGCACTTGTCAGAAAAGATGATTTTGTGGTCTACGATGAATTGAGTCATGCTTCATTTTATGACGGACTCAAACTTTCCGGTGCATCAGCCAAATCCTTCAAGCACAATTCTGTTGAAGGCCTGGAAGAAATTTTACGTAAACAAAGATCTAAAATCAAAGGACAAATATTTATAGGCGTGGAAGGTGTGTATTCTATGGATGGTGACCTCTCTCCTTTACCTGAAATTATTGAATGTGCACAAAGATATGATGCCCTTTTGATCCTTGATGATGCACACGGGACTGGCGTTATAGGAAATAGAGGGAGCGGTACTGCTGAGCATTTTGGTTTGTCCACGGAAGTAGATATATCAATGGGTACTTTCAGTAAAGCATTTTCCATGACAGGCGGCTTTTTATCAGCATCGAAAGAACTGGTAAGCTACATGAGGTATTTTGCACGTTCATATATGTTCTCAGCATCATTACCTCCTTCAATGTTGGCAGCGGTAATTGCTGGTCTTGATATTATGGAAAGAGAGCCATGGAGACAAGAGAAACTCCAGGATTTGTTATCCTATGCAAGGAAGAAATTTAGTGGATTCAAACTGGCGGCTTACCCGGAAGCTGCAATAATTGCCCTCAGTGCACCTTCATGGATGGATATACGAAAAGCCAATTACAAGCTATACAAGCACGGTGTTTTTGTAAATGCTGTTGAATACCCTGCGGTGCCGATTGATCAACAACGATTCAGAATAAGCCTTATGGCAGACCATAGTAAAAGCGATATCGATTTCCTGGTTGATGCAATAACCGCAGTCTGGAATGACCCAAGCTTGGAAAAGAATCATTCAAAATTTTAAAAGATGATCTATTACTCACACGTGAATGAAGATAACCATGCCGAAAAGGCAATTATGGACAGATCGCGATATGATTCATTGTTTGCGATAGCAGGTTCAGGCGAACGTGTGATAAGTCTGATGGCACATCCACACCTTGAAAACATTCATTCAATAGATCTGAATAAAGAAGCACTTTATTTGCTTGAATTAAAGCTGGCAGCTTTATCTGCACTTGAAGTTCCCGAATACCTTGAGTTTACTGGATATACGGACGGCAAGAATTGCAGGGCAAGCTTATTCCGGGAATTCAGAAATCAATTGACAGAAGAATGCAAATATTATTGGGACAATCATATTGACTACATAGATAGGGGTGTAC
>JAHHJO010000317.1:0-2131 GCA_018680275.1 Bacteroidia bacterium | reverse complement strand
AGTTACTTTTTTTGAGTCAAATCCCAATGCAAAATCTTTAAGTATGACTTCCCCGTTCAGACTGACAGAAACAGAATCTCTGTCCATCATCTGATAATCAAAAAACTCAAATTCGATATAATCCTCTTCCGGCTTTTCTTCTACAGGACTCAAACTAAGTTGAGGACTATTTATTTGTCGCGGACTTAGAGCTACTCCAATTTCCTTATTCTCTTTAATCTCGGAATTGTCAAATTTTTTCATAGGATACAAAACCTTGTAGATAATTGGTTCTTCATCAAAATGAACACACTGCAAATCCTGTCCATCTATAAAATCGTTCATACTTCGAATATATCCCGGGCCGTACCAGTTGATATATCTTAAAATGAAATTATGGTAGTGGTAATATTTACCATAGGCCTCATCCTCCAAAGGCACATAAGCTGTAGTCACATAATCATCAAGCTTTTTGATGATCGCGTTGTTTTTTATTAAAATATCATTCAGGTATTCCGTGTTTTGTGCATCATATGTGTTATTGTCAACAAGTCTCCTGAATTCGTCTACTTGCGTTTTGAGTTGTCTTAGTTTGTCATCTACTCCTTTACCTTCATTTCTTCTCAGGTAGGACAAAATCATTTTATTGGTAGTATGAAGGTTGAGCATGGTTTCAACCACTGTATTGTCTTTGGGAATGCCATTGTTAAACAAGAGTTCAACCATGGAAAGGTGTGCACTTGAATATTCATTGAAAAGGACAGTCGCACGTTCAAGATATTCATAGACACCATAGATCGCTTCCCTGTCATTCAGATCATGGTCTTTGATGTAATCTTCTACATCGAATCGAATCTGATTTATTTCTTTTAGTATAGAAATGATATTATCAGTATAAAAGTTAAGTGTACTTGATAGCCGGATTTGCAACTGCAGTCCTCCTTCTTTGGCTATCTCGGCCAGTGCTTCAGGGGTATCAGACTGATCATAAAAGTTTAAATAGGAATCGGTACCTCCAAAAATATTCTGTGGCAGGTCCTTATTGGATATTTGAGTGAGTTCATGGCTGTTGATGTCAACATATTTATTGATGACTTTATTATAGTTGACAAAAATCACCTGAGCAATTGAAAGGCCGTGAACACTTGCATTGAGGAACTCTATATAATTATTGAGGAGATCGATTTTTTCTTCCTGGCGGTCCTGGCCGGAACATGTATTTATCAAAATAATTGATAAGGAAAATATATACAGGAAGCGTTTTGTCAACAAACTGATTAAATATTCTTTTCCGGGATGCCAATATCTGCGCTTCAAATCCAATGTCTTTATAATTCCTTTTTGCAAATATAATCTTGTGAACCTATACTTTTCTCTTTAACTTTGGAGTTTATGAGAATCATGAAGGTTTGCATATTATTAATTCTGATCATCAAAAGTTCAATGGGACTTGGAATGTCCATTGAACCTGGTAGCGAAGGCTGTTGTCCCGACACCAATGAAATAACGATAATTTCGGATTTTAATGATATGGAAAGTGATCAGGATGAAGAAAAAGGGTGTTGCGATACAACTTGTGAATGTATGTGTTGCGCACATATTTTTATTGGAGAGGCTATTAAATCCCCTTTCTTGCAAGCTCCTGTCCTTCATTTGGAATCTAACTCTTCTTATACCAACAATTACCATTATTTGTTGGCAAACCTGATCTGGCAACCGCCACGGATTATCTGATGATGTAGGACCAAAACCACACAATTAGATAATTTAAAAAGTAATTCATGAAAAATATATTAGGAATCCTAGTGATTCTTTTCTGCTGTATAACACTAAATGCACAAGAGCAACTCATAGTCGAGTATGCTTTCAGAGTCGAGGGTGTCTGTGGCATGTGTAAGGACAGAATCGAAAATACGGCCCTGGAAAATGGTGCTGAAACAGCATCCTGGGACCTGGATTCAAGAATACTGACTATCGAAGTCGATGAAATGAAAACATCTGTATCATCTGTTCGTCATGCTCTTGCGATGGCCGGACATGATAACGGAGACTTTATCACACCTGATGAAATTTACAGGAATCTACATGAATGTTGTAAATACAGGGAAATGGATACACACTATCCTGACAAACTTGTCCCTTCAATGGTAGA
>JAHHJO010000449.1:0-5376 GCA_018680275.1 Bacteroidia bacterium | reverse complement strand
GATTAAGAGAGGGAAAGGAATTGACGATTCCCGGGGATGATATTCCCAAAGCCATCAAAGCGCTCTGGCGTCTTCAATTATTCGAGGATGTTCAGATTCTGCAACAAAAGATTGAAGATGATCTGATATTCCTTGAAATTATTCTTGTGGACAGGCCTACGCTATCACGGTATAGCATTAAGGGAGAAAACAAAAATAAACACAGCGACCTCACTGAAATCATAGATAACATTATCAAAAAGGGATCGATTGTGACCGAAGACATCAAGTCACTAGCCCGTCAGAAATTAAGAGAATTTTACAAGGAAAAGGGTTTCTATGATGCAAAAATCACTATCGAAGAATATGAAGACGAGCTTAAACCGAATACTGTTCGATTGGTATTTAATATTGAAAAAAATGAGAAGGTAAAAATCAGCAGTATCAATATTATTGGTAACAGACAGTTTCCAGATCAAAAACTGAAGAGAAAATTAAAGAATACAAAGGAAAAAGGAACCCTTTTGAAAAAGTCAAAGTATGTTGAGCTTGACTATAAGGAGGACCTGAATAATCTGAAAGCTTTTTATTATTCAAATGGATTCAGAGATGCTACAGTAACACATGATACTATCTGGCGAGATTATAATGGTGACCTTCAGTTTGAAATTCATTTAAATGAAGGAAACCGGTATTACTTCAGGAATATCACATGGAAGGGTAATTCAAAATATACCAGTGATCAGTTGACCAATGTACTTGGAATCAATAAAGGCGATGTATATAACCCTGAGTTGCTGGAAAAAAGGCTCACATTCAGTATAGATGGTCGAGATGTATCTTCTCTCTACCTGGATGACGGATATCTGTTTTTTAATATTGATCCGGTTGAAGTTGCAATAGTTGGCGATTCTATCGATATGGAAATGCAGATTTATGAAGGTGCACAGGCAACTATTGCCAATGTTGTGATAAAAGGCAACGACAGGACACACGAACATGTAATCAGAAGGGAATTGCGTACCAAGCCCGGAAACAAATTCAGTCGTTCAGATATAATTCGGTCGCAGAGATCTGTGATGAACCTTGGGTATTTTAATCCTGAGAATATGGATATCCAGACACCGATCAATCAGCAAAACGGCACAGTAGATATTGAATATACTGTTGAAGAAAGACCATCAGATCAACTTGAACTTTCAGCAGGTTATGGAGGTCAGACCAGCGGACTTATTGGAACACTAGGTGTGACATTCAATAATTTCTCAATATCAAACATAAAGGACAGATCTACCTGGAGTCCTCTTCCGCAGGGAGATGGACAAAAACTTTCATTAAGAGCTCAAAGTAACAGCCGGTTTTTCCGGTCATATAATTTTACATTCACAGAACCCTGGTTGGGAGGAAAGCGGCCGACTTCATTTACCGTTGGAGCAGTACATTCAGCCTTTGACAGGGAGTTTTTTGGTCAGGGGTCCTTAAAGATCACAAGATTGTTTACAGGACTTGGTACCCAGTTGAAATGGCCAGATGATTTCTTTTCGATCAGTTCTACAATGACATTGGAGACCATCAAGCTCGATGATTATGATTTTGGGCAATTCTTCGTTGAACTGGATAATGGTTCACTGATCAATATCGACAATGGTAATTTCAAGAATATCAGTTTTAACCAGGTCTTTTCCAGGTCGTCAGTAGCAGATCCGATCTTTCCAAGAAGAGGATCACGAATCTCTTTATCCATACAATTGACACCTCCATATTCTCTTTTCAGGGATGATAACTACTGGTTGCTGTCTGATCTCGAAAAAGAGACACTTATATCAGATGCCAATAAGGAAAGAGGACCCGGAAATCCATTGACAACTGCAGAAGAAGAGAATTTAATTTTGACTGCTGAGAACGCAAATAAATATGAATGGCTTGAATACCATAAATGGCGGTTTAATGCTGAGTGGTATTACAATATTATTGATAAACTTGTACTTGCTACCAATATAAAATTTGGATTCCTTGGTGCTTACAACGATGCTATTGGTATCGCTCCGTTCGAAAGGTTTGAAGTAGGTGGAGATGGTCTTTCCAATCAGAATGTAGGTATTACCGGTAAAGATATTATTTCATTGAGAGGCTATGGAGTCCAGGATCTTCCACAAAATAACAGGGGAGGGGCTGCAGTGTTTGATAAGTTGACAATGGAACTACGTTATCCGTTATCCCTGAATCCGAATTCATCTATATACGTGCACGGATTTGTCCAGGGGGGTAATTCATGGTCCAGTTTCAAAGAATTCAATCCTTTTGATTTGAATCGCTCAGCTGGTTTTGGTTTGAGGGTTTTCCTTCCAATGTTTGGATTGCTCGGATTTGATTATGGATGGGGATTCGACAAAACTGCAAACTTCGGACAATTCAATATTATCCTGGGATTTGAACCTGAATAATGATTGGCTGATTGGCCTCATTTGCTAAAGCTTCGGCGGCTAAAAAATGATTGAATCTTTTTTTGTTCGGATACCTACTTGATAAAAGTGTCTATTTTCTCCTAAACTCTCACTATCCGTCGAAGTCTTGACGAAGGAGGATAAATTCCTAAATTCGATTACCACCTCTGCACCTGGTATGGATACCGGATCTCATAAAATTCACGAACCATTATTTCCAGCTTTAGTCTGAGATCAGCCATATTTTCCTTATTGATTGCTGAAATAAACACATTGTCATGTTCGTACCTGTTTTTCATGGTATCCCGAATATCTTCAAGAATCTCTTCTTTGACATCATTTTCGAGTAGCTTGTCAAAATAACGTTCCCTGTAGAGATCAAGTTTGTTGAAGACCATCAAGGTGGGTTTTTCCAGACTTCCAAGATCCTGCAAAGTCATATTAACTGTTTTGATATGATCTTCATACTGGGGATGTGCAAAATCTACGACATGCAGCAGAATATCACTTTCCCGAACTTCGTCAAGTGTTGATTTGAAGCTTTCAACAAGATGGTGTGGAAGTTTCCTTATGAATCCGACAGTGTCAGACAGCAAAAATGGCATTCTTCCAAATACGACTTTACGAACAGTTGTGTCCAGTGTAGCAAAGAGTTTATTTTCTGCGAAGACTTCTGATTTGCTCAATAGATTCATCAGTGTGGATTTACCGACATTGGTATAACCCACCAGGGAGACGCGAATAAGTTGTCCCCTGTTTTTTCTCTGGGTCCGGTTTTGAAGATCTATTTTCTCAAGTTTCTTTTTGAGTAAACTGATCTTGTCACGAACTATCCTTCTATCCGTTTCAATTTCCTGTTCACCAGGTCCACGCATACCGATTCCTCCACGTTGTCTTTCAAGGTGCGTCCATAATCCGCGAAGTCTTGGAAGCATATATTGCATTTGAGCCAATTCAACCTGGGTTTTAGCCTGGGCTGTTTGGGCTCTACTGGCGAAAATATCAAGGATCAGGGTACTCCTGTCTACGATTTTCCTCTTGAGCTCTTCTTCCAGGATACTGGTTTGTTTCCCCGACAGATCATCATCAAAAATGACAAGGTCGATGTCGTGTGTATCAATATATTCAGCGATTTCTTCAAGTTTACCTTTACCTACAAAGGTCCTGAGGTCAGGATTTTTCAATCTTTGCACAAAACGTTTTATTGTTTTTGCACCCGCCGTTTCAGCAAGAAATTCAAGTTCATCAAGGTATTCCTGCGATTGTGATTCCGTTTGATCTTTAGTAATGAGACCAACAAGGATAGCACGTTCAACCTTTTTTCTTAAACCTTTGGTTTTTTCTTTTCCTATTTTCCACTGATCACTCATCTTGTCCTGTTTTTAAGCCAATGAATCGGGTTAACTGATTTATTGTTTTCCCAGAGTTGTAAATGCATACTGTATCCCGAATCTGATGAAGGCAGTAATCCAATGACTTGTTGGGTACTTACGCGATCATCAATATTCATATTTGAAAAACTTAAACCTGAATACACGGAATAATAATCATTATCATGCCTGATGATCACAGTATAGTCATCAATCTCAAGATTGTATAAAGCAACGACTGTACCTTCAAATATAGATTTTACAAGATTATCACCTTTTGAATGTATGTTAACTCCGGGATTAAAATAAACATGCCCGGTTTCCTTTTCTTTTTGGTTTCCATACCTGACATCTAACGCGGGATCAGTGACAGGCCATCGATGGAAACCCCGTTTTTGTTCGAAAATGTTTTCGGACCTATTCTGTGCTTCTGCTCCAGAAACACTGATAACAGAACGCCTTATCTTTTCGAAACGTTGCTGGAGTTTTTTTATTCTTATCGGAACATCTTCAGTCTTTGCATTCACCGTTTCTTTGACTTTCACGGCAGCTGTTGATCGTTTCAATGAGTTATAGCTGAGACGGAGAGAATCTGTGGTAATCATTTCCATTTGCCATTTATCAAAAGCTTGATCGTATTCTTTCTTTGATTTGGTGGCAAAAGATATTGAGTCCTTTAATTTTATATTATAGTAATGATTGATTTTATCCCTTATATATTTTTTATAGGCCCATTGTTCTGAAGGATTAACAGCTTGTTTTTCCCTGGCAATATCTTCAATATGTGATTGACGAAGAAAGTCAGCATATGCATAATAGATCGACGAATCTTTTTCAATCCGGTTCAGAGCAGTTGTATCCCCAAGATATGATTTCAGTTTATTGAGTTCATCCTTGTATTCGTTAAGGATGGAATCCCTTTTTTCGAACAACCTGTCGATTTCTTTGCTTTGTTTTTCAATTGATTGATTGTTTTTGTTCCCGGATAAAGAATGGTTCAGTGTTGTCAGGGCTTCCGTAATAGCCAAACGATTTTTTTCAAGAATATCCGTACTCTGGCATAATGACACATTGATCATCATAAATGACAGGAAGAAGAAAAAATATTTAACCAATTTTTTTGTAGTGTGATGGCACATTAAATCTAATGGGTTTTTCTGTATCGAGATCGATGCTGGAAAATTCCATGATCAAAATTATACTTTCATTTCCATTTAACTTAACATTGAACTGACGAAAGAAAGGAATGTTGATATTTTCTGTAACCGATCTGTAGTCATCATACTTCCAGTTTCCTTCAATCGTTTTGCCATTATTAAAAGATCCGTGCGTGTTGAAACCTGAAAAAAGATCGAAGTTGAAGTTATATTCAAGATCATGCAGGTAGGTAAATATGGACAACTCTTTTTTTGATAATACTTCTTTCCATTTATCGGTAGTATCAATTCCCGGGGGTATTCCTGCGATCATTTTTTGAATATATCCAAAATCAGATTTCAGTCCATACCTTTGTTCAAGGTATTCTACAGAAGCCTGTTCATATTCTTTGTTGAGCCGGTTAATAATGGTTACTGAATCAGGAC